>NZ_JBFRFE010000001.1:0-26794 GCF_052114665.1 Stenotrophomonas sp. 2YAF22
GCGCCGCATGCGGCGCGGCAGGTGCCGGTGACAGCAGCTGCTCCAGCAGGCCATTGAGCCGCTCGATCTCCGAGCCGATCAGGTCGATCAGCTCGCGTTCGCTGGCATCGCGCTGCGCCGCGCGGCGGGCCAGCAGCTGTGCGGCGCCCTTCAACCCGGCCAGCGGATTGCGCAGTTCGTGCGCCAGGCCCTTCAGCGCTGCGCTGAGCGCGCTGGGCAGGGCCTGGGTCGGGTCGAGCCCGGGGAACTCATCGACCGGATGCGCCTCCAGCAGCCAGCCGCCATCGTCGCGGCGGCTCATCCAGCCTTCGGCAAAACGCGCGGCTTCGCCCGGCAGCGCCAACGCCAGCCGGTTCAGGCGCAGGCTGTCGCGCTCATCGCGTGCCAGGAAATGGGCCAGCGCCTCACCCTGCACTTCCAGCGCGGCCAACGGCTGGCCGAGCAGGCGCCGGCCGCTGACGCCCAGCCAGCGCGCGAAGGCCGGGTTGCAGCCGGCGATGCGGCCATCGGGCCCGGCCCAGGCCAGCGGCGTGCCGAGGGCATCGAGGGACGGCGGGGGCGCGGGGTCGGACATTGCACCAATGTAGTGCAAAACGTGGGTGTGGGGTCAGAGCCCTTTCCKCGCGGAAAGGGCTCTGACCCCTTGCGGGTTACAGCTTCATGTTGAGCCCAACGAAGACCGCGCGGCCCGGGGCGGGCGAGAACATCGGCCGGGCGCTGTCCCAGAAGAAGCTGTCGTACCACGCGTAGGCATAGTCGCGGCCGGTGACGTTCTTCAGCTGCAGGTCCACGCTCCAGGCCGGGGTGATCTGATACTTCGCGCTGAGGTCGAGCACGGCGAAGCCGCCGAACTTGCCAGTGGCGTTGCGCTCTTCCAGGTAGTAATCGCCCTGCGCGCGCGCCTGCAGGCCCAGTTGCAGGGCATCGCTGGCCTGGTAGTCCAGGCCGAGGTTGCTGATGTGGCGCGGGGTGGCGGCCACTTCGCGTCCCTGCAGGGTCACGCCGGCGGCGCGGTCGTCGCGGGTGATCTTCGCCTCCTGGTAGGCATGCGAGGCCCACAGCGTCCACGCGTCACCCAGCTGCGCGCTGATCTGCGCATCCACGCCGCGGCGGCGGGTCTTGCCCAGCGTGACCGTGGTGCCGGTGGCCGGCATGTTGGACACTTCGTTTTCCGCGTCCTGCTGCCATACCGCCAGCCGGGCCTGGCTGCCGGCGAAGGGCTGGAATTTCAGGCCCAGCTCCATCCCGGTGTTGGTGGAGGGCTGCATCGGTGCCTGCCCCGGGGTGAGGTAGGCCGGCGCGGTGGAACCGGTCAGCACCTGGAAGGTACGGCCCCAGTTGGCGTAGACGTGGGTGTGCTCACCCAGGCTGTGGATGACACTCAGTTTGGGCTGGCCGATGCTGCCGTAGTCCTGCAGGCGGCCGGTGGCGCCGTTCATCAGCCGGGTGTGGCCGCTGAAATGGTCCACGCGGTAGGCCGGCACGATCTTCCATGCGTCGGCTGGCTGGTAGATCGCCTGCACGTAAGCGCCCCAGTTGTCGAAGCTGTGGCGGTCGTTGTTCTGCACGCGTGCCGGTGCCTGGCTGAAATCGGTGGGCTCGGCGTAGGCGTAGCGCTCGCGACGGTAGCCGTTGTCCTGCTGCTCGTAGTTCAGCCCGCCTTCCACGGTAAGCATGGGGCTGGCCTGCCAGGTGAGCGTGCCGAGCATGCCCGTCTGGCGCTCGTCCCAGACACGACGCTGGCGCGGTAGGTTGCCGCTGGGCAGGTCACTGAAGGTCACACGACGGTCGTCTTCATAGCGGTTGTAGTACAGCCGCGTGCCGAAGGTGAGCGCGTCGGACAGCTTCATGTCCAGGTGCGCGGCGAACTGGCGCATGTCGCGGTCATCGCCGTCATTGGCGTTGCGCAGGTCGCTGCGGCGGCGGCCCGCATGCAGCTCTTCCGCGGTCATGAAACCGGGTTCGTCGGCCTCGTGATGGTAGGCGCGCGCGGTCAGGCCGATGCGCAGCCCCTCCTCCAGCGAGCCGAAGAACCACTTGCCGCCCAGCGAATACTTCTTCGAGCTGTCGTGGTCGCGGTAGCCGTCGCTGGCCTGGGTGCCGACAAAATAGTTCTGCGCGAAGCCGTTGGCTTCGCGGCCCACCACCAGCTGCATATCGCGGGTGTTGTAGCTGCCATAGGCCAGTCGCGCGTCGGTGTAGGTGCCGCCCTGGCGCGTACCGAAGTTCACGTTGCCGCCGATGTTGTGCAGGCCGTAGCGCGGGTCGTTGGTACCACGCACCACTTCGATGTAGCTGATTTCCAGCGGAAACAGCATGTCGATGAAGCGCTGGTTGCCGCTGTTGACGTTGCTGGGGATGCCGTCGATCAGCGTCTTGATGGCATTGAGGTAGCCCTCGCCGTTGAAGGCGCGGAAGCTGACCTTGCCCGACTCGGCGCCCTGCCGGGTTTCGGTCAGCTGGATGCCGGGCATCTGCCCGAGCAGCTCCCAGCTGTGCGACACGTTGCGGTTTTCGATCTGGTCCGCGCCCAGCACGTCCACCGAGGTCAGCACCTGGTGCGCGCTTAGTTGCCCCTCGCTGTGCTGGTGCACATCAACCTTGCCCAGGGTGAGCGCGGCGTCGGCGGACTGGGCGAATGCTTCAGGGGCGAACGGGGCGGCCGCGAGCGCGGCCACCAGCGTGGGAGTCTTCATCAGGGGGCGGGCGGGAGGCTGGAAATGAAACTTTATAACATTTCGATTCCGCCAGCCATCCGATGATTGCGGGCCCCTCGCCCTTAAACGGGGTAGCCGGTGGCTTCCCGGGCCTTCTTCCAGGCGATTTCAAACTCGCGCGCGCTGATCTCGTCGTCTTCGTCGAAATCCATGAACGACACCGGCTGGTCGGCCAGCACGAAGCGGTCATCGCTCTGGCCGGTTTCATCGGCCCACACGACCTTGGCCCCGTAGATCTCCACCTGGCGCACGATCTTCTCGCCACGGGCTTCCATCAGCACGTTGCCCTTGCCCAGGCCCGATTCGGCCCAGTGCTTGTAGTACTTCTTCGTGTTGGATTTTGCGTTGTTCTTTGCGTATTTCATTGCATGGGTCCTGGCCGCATGCGCGACCGGAAAGTTCGGAATGGCGCCATTATCAGGCATATGGGGGTCAGATCCCTTTCCTGCGGAAGGGGATCTGACCCCTGCTGACCTACTGCGGCAACGCCACACCCTTCGGCCACAGCAGCCACAGGTTGCCCTTCTGCTTCATGTCGCCGGCCAGCTTGCCGGCGGCATCGCCGCTGCCCCAGTACAGATCGGCACGTACCTCGCCGGCAATGGCGCCACCGGTGTCCTGCGCGGCCACCGGGCGTACCACCGGCGTGCCGTCCGGGCGCGTGGTCGACAGCCACAGCAGGCTGCCCAGCGGCACCACGGTGCGATCCACCGCCACGCTGTAGCCGGCGGTCAGCGGCACGTTCAACGAACCGCGCGGACCTTCCGGGCTGTCCGCGCTGCGCACGAAGAACACGTAGCTGGGATTGCTGCGCAGCAGTTCCGGTACCCGCGCCGGATGTGCCTTCGCCCACGCGCGGATCGCGTCCATGGTGACGTCTTCCTTCTTCAGCTCGCCCTGCTCCACCAGCCAGCGGCCGATCGCGCGATAGGGATGGCCGTTCTGTTCGGCATAGGCCAGCCGCACCTGCTTGCCATCGGCCAGGCGCACCCGCCCCGAACCCTGGATCTGCAGCAGCTGCAGGTCCATCGGATCGGTCAGCCAGGCCAGCACCGGCGCCTTGGCCCCCTTGCTGGCGATGCTGCCGGCATCGTCGTAGGGCTTGAGCACCTTGCCCTCCACGCGACCGCGCAGGCGCTTGCCCTTCAGTTCGGGATAGACGCTGTCCAGCTGCACCACCACCAGATCATCGGGTGTGCCGTACACCGGCACGGTGGCGGTGTCGGTACGGGTGAGGCTGCCCGGATAGATGGGTTCGTAGTAGCCGGTGATCAGGCCGTCGGCGCGATGGCCGCCGGCGCGCAGGGAATAGACATCGAGATCGCGCTGCAGGAATGCGCGGATCGCAGCAGCGTCCTTGTCGGACACGGTGCTGGCGGTCGCGCAGGGCTTGGCCCAGGTCGCATCGTTCTTCAGGCGGGTGCAGCTGCTGCGCCAAGCGGCGAAGCCGGCCTGCAGGTCGGTATCGGATACGGCCGGCAACGTGTTCCAGTCGACCTTGGCGTAGGTTGCAGGCGTTGCTGCGGCAGGCGCTTGCGGACGGGTGCCGGTGGTGGAACAGCCAGCAAGCACGGCAAGCGCGAGAAGGCTCCAGCACGTGCGGTTGAAGGGGGCGATGAGGTCAGTCATTGCCCCAATGTAGTGCAATCGGGCGTGGCGCAGGACCGGGATCGCATCCTGCACCACACCACGGGCCTTATCGCTTGCCGCCCAGCAGCTCACTGCTGCGGGTGGCGAACACCGGCGGCGGCACGTCCAACACGGTTTCGCTGACGACGCGGCCGGCGAGGAAGTCGACGATGTTGCGGGCGATGGCCGGGTTGCCTGTCCACAACTCGTTGTGATGGCTGGCATTGCGCACCAGCAGCGAGTGACCGTTGCTGAAGCCCGGCCGCAGCGCATCGGCATTGGCCGGGGGCGTACGCCCATCCAGCGTGCCGCTGATGAACAGCACCGGCACGTTGCTGTGCAGCGGGCCGCGGAAGCCATCACCCAGATCGGCCAGACCAAGGCCCTCGCCGATGGCCGGGAACGGGAAGTTCAGCCCGTCGCCGAACAGGCTCTGGCGTGCCTGGGCTTCGGCCAGCGCCCTGCGCTGCGGGCTCTGCCCGGAAGCGACGTCCATTGCCAGGCCCATGGCCGGGAACTGTGCGAACTGGGCGCGCCCGATCAGCACCAGATCGGCCAGCGGGTCGTAGTTGCCCCTATCGGCCTCACGCAGCACCAACGGCAGCCACTGCTGGGTGATGCGCTGCCCCAGCATATTGGCGATGACGATCTGCGCGTCGTACAGGCCGATGGTGACCTGGCGACCCTTGTGCATGTGGCTGTGGCCTCGTCGCGGCTGCTCACGCAGTGCCTGCAGCACGCGGGTGACCGATCCGGCGAGATCGTCGAAGCCGTCTTTGCGCGCAAGCACCGCCAGGTCCTGCAGCAGCGCGTCGCTGCTCAGGGGCAGTTTCAGCGTATCGTCGGGACCTTCGGATCCCATCAGCACAACGCGATCAAGACCGGCACCGTGCAGGCGCACCGTGGCCAAGGCCAGATGGGTGCCATAGCTCATGCCCCACAGGCTGATCTTCGGCACGTCCAGCGCGCGCCGCAGGTCATCGAGGTCGCCGGCACTCTCGGTCGTGGTGTAAGCGCCGAGATCGACACCGGCCTGACGCCAGAACGCTACGCACTTGGCGGCCGTGGCCTGCACTGCGGCCAGGGCCGTATCGCGCTGCAGCGGTTGGGCGTCGTCGAAACGTGTTTCATGCGGACATTCCGGCGGCGGCTCGGACAAGCCGGCGCCGCGCTGGTCGAGCAGGAGCACGTCGGATTCGCGCCGCACCTGGTCGAACACCGGCCAGCGCGGACCACGTGCGGTATCGATGCCAGAACCACCCGGACCACCGGCCAGGTAGACCACCGGTGCGGCGCGGCCATTGCCAGCCGTCGCACGCAGGCGCACCACCTTCAGGTGCAGCTGCGGACCGTCCGGCTCACTGTGCCGTCGCGGCACCTGCAGCGTGGCGATCTCGGCGGCGATATCGCCATGGTTCCTGGTCTGCAGCGTGTAGGGCTCGAATGCCAGCGCCGCCGGACCGGCCTGCGCGGGAAGGGCAGCGGCGAGGGCCAGGCAGAGCGCGGCGAGGGTGACGGCCACGACAGGGCGACGAACCTGGAAACTGCCGGAAGACGTAGAGGCGCTGCGGGTCATGTTGGGCTCCGATGGAGGGATGTGCGCCGCCAGCATCTGCTCCCTCGCAGTGCTGCGGTCRCGTCCATCCGCCGAACGTCTCCAGACGCCGGTCCAATGTCTCCACACAACCGATACGATGGCCGCCATGCAGATCACACGAACCCTGGCTGTCCTTGCTGCGCTGCTTGCGGCAGTGGCTGCGTGGCTGATCGTGTCGATGCCGCCGCCGGAAATGAGGGTTGTGCAGGGCGCGCAGATGGCACCTGCGATTGCCGGTGCATCCGGCGGCCTGCCAACGCACCCACCGCAGAACCTGGCGTGGCGGCCGCTGGACCAGCAACAGCTGGCGCAGTGGCGTGGCCCGTACTGGCTGCGCTGGCAGGTGCCAGCGTCGGAAAGCGGCACCGATCATGGACGTACAGTGAGGCTGTCCTTGCGCGCTGCCAGCCAGTTGTACTGGAACGGGATGCCATGGATCAGCAATGGCGTTGTCGGTCGCACGCCGGAAGAAGAGACGCCGGGGCGCGTAGACGTCGTGCGCGTGCTGCCACCGGCGTCGGGCAACACCACCGATGAGCTGCTGGTGCTTGCATCCAGCCAGCAGCAGCACTTCACCCTGCATGGCGCCGATGCGATGGTGCTGATCGCGCCCGCCCCCGTGCTTTACGGCCAGATCATCCTGCCATGGCTGATCGCGGCCTTTGCCACCGGTGCGCTGGCAGCCGCCTGCCTGTATTTCCTGGCGGTGCTGCGTGGGCAGACACGCACGCCCGGCGCGCGCCTGCTGCTGGCACTGGGTGTGGTGGGGCTGGCACTGCCCGCGGTCGAGGCGTGGCGATCATTGCTGGGCTACCCCTATCCCTGGCATGGCGTTCGCCTGGTCGCGCTGCTGGCCCTGCATGTGATCGCGGCGCTGCTGCTGCCGGCCTATCTTGCGCGTCGCTTCGAAGTGGCCGTGCCCAGAGCCGGTTGTTTCAGCTATCTGGCGCTGATCGCGGCCGCCGTCATCGCCCTGCCCGGTTTCGACACCCGCTCTGCGGCGGTGCTGCTGTTGAGCCTGCTCGCTTCGACCTGGGTGCTGTTGCGGGCGCCTGCCGGCCAGGAGGACCGATGGCCGATCCTGGCGTTGCTGTCTGCAGGCCTGCTGGCGTTGCTGGTTGCACGCGGCGCCTTCCTGGATGGCCCCTACTTCCTGCTGCTGGCGGTGCTGATGGTGTTCCTTCTGCTGCGCCACGCCGCCCAGTTGCAGGCGCTGGACCGGCACAACGCCTGGCTGCGCGAAGAACGCGCGCGGCTTTCGTTGCAGTTGCTGCAACGGGGCATCCARCCGCACTGGCTGATGAACACGCTGACCTGCCTGCAGGAACTGATCGAGCAGTCGCCGATGCGCGCCAGCCGCATGGTGGAGTCGCTGGCCGATCAGTTCGATCGCCTGCGCGACAGCAGCAGCCGCCAGAGCGTTCCCCTGCAGGATGAGTTGGCCTTGTGCCGTAGCCACCTGGATATCGTCGGCCTTGCCCTGGACCGGCGCATGGTGCTGGAGGTCGATGGCGAGGATGCGGCGATTTCGCTGCCGCCCGGCATCCTGCATGCGCAGGTGGAAAACGCGTTGACCCATGCCGGCGCTGTTGCCTGCGCACGGCACCCTTTCCGCCTGCACGTGCAGCGCGACAACGCGCGCTGGATACTGGAACTGCGCAGTGCGCGAGGCTCGGCCCCACACCACGGCCGTGGCACGGGTACCCGTTACATCGAGGCGAGCCTGGCGGCGGCCAGCCCCGCCGGCTGGAGCTTCGTGCAGGGCATCGACGGCGACTGCTGGTACGGCCGGATCGAGCTGACATGCGCATCCTGATCGTCGAGGACGAGCCCCTGGTGCGACAGCGCCTGCTGCGCATGTGCGGCGAGCTGGCCGGCGCACGGGCGCGTTTCGATGCGGTGGCCGATCTGGAAGCGGCCGGAGACCGGTTGCAGCGCAGCGTCTACGACGGCCTGCTGCTGGACCTCAACCTTGGCGGCGACGATGGCTTCGAACTGCTGCGCCGCGCGGTGGCCGGGCGCTACCAGTGCGTGGTGGTGTCGGCACACCGTGAGCGCGCATTGCAGGCATTCGAACACGGCGTACTCGACTTCGTGCCCAAGCCCTTCTCACGCGAGCGCCTCGCCCAGGCGCTGGAAAGGCTGCTCGACACCGGGGGTGTCCGCGCCGGTCGCGCGCGTTATCTGGGTGTCTGGCGCGCGCAGGGCACAGCGACCGTCGAACTGGCGGACGTGCTCTGGATCCGCGCCGACGGCGACTACAGCCAGGTGCGTCTGCGCGACGGCCGCAGTGAACTGCATGACAAATCCCTGGCCGCGCTGGCCAGCGTGCTGCCGGCGGATTTCATCCGCTGCCATCGTTCCTACCTGGTCAACCTGCGCCAGGTCCGCACGCTGCATGCTGCCTCCGGCAGTCGCTACTGGCTGGTGTTGAGTGACGGCAGCGAGCTGCCGGTTGGGCGCGCGCATGTGGCCACGCTGCGCGAAGCGTTGGGCATGGAAGGCGGGTAGCGCCGGGCCATGCCCGGCGGTGCCCAACCGGGGTCGCGCTTCGCGCTCGCCGGGCATGGCCCGGCGCTGCCAGGTTCGTCACGGGGTCTGCAGCAACAGCGAATGCAGGATGCGCGCGTCTTCGGCGTCGAGGGCTTTCGGCAGGGTGTCGCTGCCACGGAAACGGCGGTGGAACGCCCGTACCGCTGCTTCGCGGTTGTCGAGCGGATAACCGAAGCGCGCCAGCGCGGCCCATACATCGAATCCTTCCGGCGCAGCACCATCGGCAGCGCGCGGCCACACGCCGAAACCAGCTTCGGCCAATTGTTGCCACGGGAAGAAGCGGCTGGGATCTTCCTTTCGCGTCGGTGCCAGGTCGGCGTGACCGATCACCTGCCGCGGCGGAATGTTCAGCCGGTCAGTGAGGTCGCGCAGCAGCACGATCAGCGATTCGATCTGCGCGGGGCTGAAGGGCGTACGACCGTCATTGTCCAGCTCGATGCCGATGGACGCGGAGTTCAGATCGGTGATGGTGCCCCAGCGCCCGGAACCGGCGTGCCAGGCGCGGCGCTCATCGGCCACCAGCTGGTAGCGATGGCCATCGGCGCCGATCAGATAATGCGCACTGACCCGCCCGCCGCTGTTGGCGGTACGCAGCGTGTGCAGGCTCTGCTGCACCGATTTCTGCTCGGTGTGGTGGATGACGATGATGACCGGCGTGCGCGCGTTCTGGTTCGGCGACGGCACCCAGGTGGCAAGCGGGTTGCGGGTTTCCTGCGGCGTGGAGGCACAGGCGGCCAGCAGCAGGCAGGCCGAGAGCATCAGGGAAGTGCGGATCGGGTGCATGCCCTGATTGTGCGCGATTGGGCGAGATGATGCAGTAGAGCCACGCCATGCGTGGCTGGGCCACCGAGCGTGCCGACCAACGGTCGGCACCCACCAGAGCAGAGCAGTCCATAGCAGGTGCAGTGCCAAGCAAGCTTGGCAACTACCAGAGCAGGAGCAGTGCCGAGCAAGCTTGGCGCCCACCAGAGCAGGTGCAGTGCCGACCAACGGTCGGCACCCACCATGTAGATGCATCAGGCCTCGTAGGCCGATTCACCATGCGAGGTGACATCCAGGCCGGTACGCTCGGCCTCCTCGGTCACCCGCAGGCCGACCACCACCTTGACCAGCAGCAGGATGGCTGCGGTCACCACGGCCGACCACAGCACGGTGAGGCCGACGCTGACCACCTGCACCCATACCTGATGGCCGATATCCAGATCGGCCTTGGTGCCGCCCAGCGATTGCGCGCTGAACACACCGGTGAGGATCGCGCCGACGATACCGCCCACGCCATGCACACCGAACACGTCGGCGGTGTCGTCCACCTTCAGCAGACGCTTGAGGCCGGTCACGCCCCACACGCAGACCACGCCGGCAACCAGGCCGATGACGATCGCGCCGAGCGGGCCGACGGTACCGCACGCCGGGGTGATGCCAACCAGGCCTGCCACCGCACCCGAGGCCGCGCCCAGTGCCGACGGCTTGCCCTTGCTGATCGCTTCAACCAGCGTCCAGCCCAGCACCGCTGCAGCAGTCGCCAGCACAGTGTTGAGGAAGGCCAGCGAGGCGACGGTGTCGGCGGCAGCGGCGGAACCGGCATTGAAGCCGAACCAGCCGACCCACAGCAGCATCGCGCCGATATAGGTGAACGGCACGTTGTGCGGCTTCAACGCGGTCTGCCCGTAGCCCAGGCGCTTGCCGACGAACCATGCAGCCACCAGACCGGCCACACCGGCGTTGATGTGCACCACGGTGCCACCGGCGAAATCGATAGCGCCCATCTCACCCAGGTAACCACCACCCCAGACGATGTGCGCCATCGGGATGTAGCTGAGGGTGAACCACAGCGCCGAGAACAGCAGCACTGCGCGGAACTTGATGCGCTCGGCGAAGGCACCGACGATCAGCGCGGTGGTGATGCCGGCGAAGGTCGACTGGAAGGCGACGAACAGGTAGTCCGGCAGCCCCTTGATCGGCGTGTTGCCCACCGACTCCGGGGTGAAGCCCTTGAGAAAGGCGAATTCGGTGAACGAGCCGAAGAACGGATTGCCGGCGCTGAACACTGCGCTGTAGCCATAGGCCACCCACAACAGCAGCACCAGCGAGAACACCACCAGGATCTGGCTGAGCACCGACAGCACGTTTTTTGAACGCACCAGGCCGCCATAGAACAGGGCCAGGCCCGGTACCACCATCAGCAGCACCAGCAGGGTGGAGGTGAGCATCCAGGCGACGTCGCCGTGGTCATAGGCGGGCGCGGCCACCGCTTCGGCAGCCGCAGGCGCAGCGGCGGTCGGGTCCTGCAAGGGCTCGACGGCCACGGCTTCGCTCTGCAGCGGCGTGACCTGGGCCTGGGCATGTGCACTGCCTGGCCAGACACCGGCGGCCAGCGCACTGAACAGCATCAGCAGGCACACCAGATGGAACCGGGCTTGCCACCCGGTGAGAAGGCGCATCTTCATGGGGGAGTCTCCGGAAGGGGGCTTACAGCGCGTCGGCGCCGATTTCGCCGGTGCGGATGCGGATGACCTGCTCGACAGCGGTCACGAAGATCTTGCCGTCGCCGATCTTGCCGGTGCCTGCAGATGACTGGATCGCTTCGATCACTGCATCGGCACGTTCGTCGGTGACCACGGTTTCGATCTTGATCTTGGGCAGGAAGTCGACCACGTACTCGGCACCGCGATACAGCTCGGTGTGGCCCTTCTGGCGGCCGAAGCCTTTCACTTCGGTCACGGTGATGCCCGACACGCCGGCATCGGACAGGGCCTCTCGGACCTCGTCGAGCTTGAACGGTCGGATGATGGCGGAGATCAGTTTCATGCGCATGTCCCGATGGTGGATGGGGCCAGCGCGCGAACGCGCGATGGCATCAGGCAACCACGGGCCATCGTGGTGATGGCCGTGGCTGTTGCACCGGACACGAACCGGGCCGGGACAGCCGTGCCTCTCTCCTTGCACGGCCGACGCGGGAGGGAGGGCGGCCCATGTCGCGTGTCCGGTCTCTCTCTTGCCCCTGGATCTGCGGGCCAAGGGCCCGCGTTTCCAATGCAGCGGACCAACGGTCCGCTCTACCACGGCGGGCCGGAGCCCGCCCTGCGGCTCCCCAGCCGCAAAGACGGATGCGATGGCGGCGGGTGGGAGGGGTTACCCACCGCCATCGCAGCCGGTCAGCTGGCGTAGTACAGCTGGTATTCCAGCGGGTGGGTCGCCGCGCGGAACTTGGTCACTTCCTGCATCTTCAGCGCGATGTAGCCATCGATGAAGTCATCGCTCATCACGCCACCGGCCTTGAGGAACTCGCGGTCCTTGTCCAGCGCTTCCAGCGCCTGGTCCAGCGAGGAGCAGACCTGCGGGATCAGCTTCTCTTCTTCCGGCGGCAGGTCGTACAGATCCTTGTCGCTCGGTGCGCCCGGGTCGATCTGGTTCTTGATGCCGTCCAGGCCGGCCATCATCAGCGCGGTGAAGGTCAGGTAGCCCGACTGGATCGGATCGGGGAAGCGCATTTCAATGCGGCGCGCCTTCGGGTTGGACACCCACGGAATGCGGCACGAGGCCGAACGGTTGCGCGCCGAGTAGGCCAGCATCACCGGGGCTTCGTAGCCCGGCACCAGGCGCTTGTAGCTGTTGGTGCCCGAGTTGGCGAAGGCGTTGATCGCCTTGGCGTGCTTGAAGATGCCGCCGATGTACCACAGCGCCAGCTGGCTCAGGCCGCCGTAGCCGTCGCCGGAGAACAGGTTGGTGCCGCCCTTGGACAGCGACTGGTGCACGTGCATGCCGCTGCCGTTGTCGCCGACGATCGGCTTGGGCATGAAGGTGACGGTCTTGCCGTTGCGGTGGGCAACGTTCTTGATGACGTACTTCATCCGCAGCAGTTCGTCGGCCTTCTGCACCAGGGTGCTGAACTTGGTGCCGATCTCGCACTGGCCGGCGGTGGCCACTTCGTGGTGCTGCACTTCCACTTCGATGCCGACCTGTTCCAGGGTCTTGCACATCTCCGCACGCAGGTCGTGCAGGGTGTCGGTCGGCGGAACGGGGAAGTAACCGCCCTTCACGCCCGGACGGTAGCCGCTGTTGGCGCCGTCGTACTTGGCGCCGCTGTTCCAGGCGGCTTCTTCCGAATCGACCTTGAAGAAGGTGTTGCCCATTTCATTGGCGAAACGGACCGAATCGAAGATGAAGAATTCCGGCTCCGGACCGAAGAACGCGGTTTCGGCGATGCCCGAAGACTTCAGGTAGGCCTCGGCGCGCTTGGCGATGCCGCGCGGGCAGCGGCCGTACGGCTGCATGGTGGCCGGGTCGAGGATGTCGCAGCTGATCACGATGGTCGGATCGGCATAGAACGGGTCGACGTAGGCGCTGGCGGTATCGGGCAGCAGCACCATGTCCGATTCGTTGATGCCCTTCCAGCCGGCGATCGAGCTGCCATCGAACATCTTGCCTTCTTCGAACAGCGACGGCTCGATGATGCTGACCGGGAAGGTGACGTGCTGCTCGACGCCACGCATGTCGACGAAACGCAGATCGACGAACTCGATCTGGTTGTCCTTGATCAGCTTCTCAACGTTTTCCACGGACATCGGTACGACCTCGGATGGGAATGAATGCCTGCTGAGGTACAGCAACGACCGTGCCAACTTTTCGGCCTTCACAAGTTGTTGATTTCAAAGCGCCTGCCCCAGGGCGGTGCAGAAGCACATGCACCAAACGGGTGCGCGGATTACCGCACGCACCCGTTTGGTGCGGCATGGATCGTCTATTCTCTCGGGCTTCTTCCGCCGCCCGCGCCCGCACCGTCCATGTCCGACCTGCTCTCCGCCCTGCTGCTGGGCATCCTCGAAGGCTTGACCGAATTCCTGCCGATCTCCAGCACCGGCCACCTGCTGATCGCCCAGCACTGGCTGGGCGCGCGATCGGACTTCTTCAACATCATCATCCAGGCCGGTGCGATCCTGGCCGTGGTGCTGGTGTTCCGCCAGCGCCTGCTGCAGCTGGCCACCGGCTTCGGCCAGCGCGAGAACCGCGAGTACGTGTTCAAGCTCGGCGCGGCCTTCCTGGTAACCGCCGTGGTCGGCCTGGTGGTGCGCAAGGCCGGCTGGTCGCTGCCGGAAACCGTCAGCCCGGTGGCCTGGGCGCTGATCATCGGCGGCATCTGGATGCTGCTGGTGGAGGCCTATACCGCGCGCCTGCCCGATCGCGACCAGGTGACCTGGACGGTGGCCATCGGTGTTGGCCTGGCGCAGGTGCTGGCCGGCGTGTTCCCCGGTACCTCGCGCTCGGCCTCGGCGATCTTCCTGGCCATGCTGCTGGGCCTGAGCCGCCGCGCGGCCGCTGCCGAGTTCGTGTTCCTGGTCGGCATTCCCACCATGTTCGCCGCCAGCGCCTACACCTTCCTGGAACTGGCCAAGGAAGGGAACCTGGGCAGCGAGAACTGGACCGACGTTGGCGTGGCCTTCCTTGCCGCAGCCATCACCGGCTTCGTCGTAGTGAAGTGGCTGATGGGCTACATCAAGTCGCATCGCTTCACGGCCTTCGCGATTTACCGCATCGCCCTGGGCGCTGCATTGCTGCTGTGGTTGCCATCCGGCAGCTGAACAGCGCCGGGGCACGGGAACCCCGTTGCCGGCCCCGGTCCGTTTCCCCCTCGGTTCCCCAAGGAGAATCACCATGAACCGCAAGCTCACCCTGCTCCTCCCGCTGGCCCTGCTGGCCGCCTGCAGCCAGACCCCTGCCCCGGCCGGAACCGGCGGTGACGATCTGGCCCCGGCCGCGGCCAAGGCCGGCGACCAGAAGGCGCTGGCACACCTGGATGCGCAGCGCCTGCAGAGCCAGCACTGGCTGCTGCAGCAGGCCACCGCGGCCGATGGCAAGCGCATCGATGCGCTGTTCGCCCGCGAAGACAAGCCGGTCACCCTGGACTTCGTTGATGGCCGCCTGTCGGTCAGCAACACCTGCAACCGCATGGGCGGCGGTTACACCCTGGCCGATGGCAAGCTGAGCGTGAGCGCGATGGCCTCGACCATGATGGCCTGCACCGACAAGGCGCTGATGGCGCTGGACGAAGCCGTCTCCAGCCGTCTGCAGGGCGAACTGAAGGCCGAACAGGACGCCAACGGCGTGCTGACCTTGACCACCGCCAAGGGCGACGTGCTGGTGTTCAACCCGGAACCGACCGCTGAAACCCGCTACGGCGGCGCCGGCGAAACCGTGTTCCTGGAAGTGGCTGCGAAGACCGAGAAGTGCTCGCACCCGCTGATCCCGGATTACCAGTGCCTGCAGGTGCGCGAAGTGAAGTTCGACGACAAGGGCCTGAAGCAGGGCGAGCCGGGCAAGTTCGAGAACTTCTACGGCAACATCGAGGGTTACACCCACGAAGACGGCGTGCGCAACGTGGTGCGTGTGAAGCGCTACGAAGTGAAGAACCCGCCGGCCGATGCGCCGTCGCAGGCGTACGTGCTGGACATGGTGGTCGAGTCGGCCATCGAGAAGAAGTAATGCAGAAGGGCGGCCGCGAGGTCGCCCTTCTTCCATGGGACACCTTGAAGTCGAGTCATGCTCGGCTGGGCAGAAGGCAGTCCAGCATAGCTCGACTCTACATACCCAACCGCCAAGGAGACAGGCATGATTCTCTCCCGCATTTTCGCGCTCCTGCTGGCCACAACGCCTGCCGGCCTCGCGGCAGCCAGTGATGCCAGCGATCTGCAACGCCTGCAGGCACATGAGTGGCATCTCACCCACGCAGTCGACGGCAACGGCAAGCGCCTGGATGCACTATTCATCGCCAGTGATCCGCCCGTCGGTCTGTTGTTCCGCGGCACCAGTGCCAACATGCTGAACCTGTGCAACGGCATGAGCGGCCCATACGCGTTGAAAGACAGCCAGCTCACGTTGGGCAGCATGGAACAGAACCTGAAGGGATGCTTCGGTGCCAAAGGCGAACAGGAAACCGAAGCCAAGCGCAGGATTCTGGGGACCTCCACACTGGTCATGGGTAGCGCGGGGCCGTTGACCCTGTATACCGCACGTGGCGACACGCTGGTGTTCGCGCCGTTGCCACTGAAAAACAGATGAGAAGGGCAGCCGGCAGGGTCGAGCCAGCTCGATCGGGCCTTTGTAGAGTCCAGCCATGCTCGACTGGGCGAAAAGCAGGCGAGCATGGCTACAGAAGGCAAAGTCGGGTTTGGCCCGGCCCTGCAGACGCGCTCAACCCAGCGCAGGATTCAATGTATAGGTGCCGTGCAGCGCCGCTTCGGCCAGTACGTGGCCGTGCATTGCAAGGTACGCATCGGCGGCGGTGAAGCGTTCCGGCAACGACAGCGTGGTCACATCCAGCGCGAACACACGGAAGAAGTAGCGGTGCACGCGCTCGTCGTTGAACGGCGGGTACGGGCCGTCGTAGCCGAGGTAATCACCGGCCATGTCCGGATTGCCGGCGAACCAGCCGGTGAAATCGTTCAGGCCCTGGCGGCTGCCGGTCGGGCCGGCCGGCGCGGTCTTGCCCTTCACCACGAAGCCATCGCTGCAGCTGCCAGCGGCGATCTCCTGCACCGAGGCCGGGATGTCGGCCATCACCCAGTGCACGAAATCGCCGCGCGGCTGATCGCGCGGCACGCTCATGTCATCGCGGCCGACCGTCTCCGGTACCGTTGGCACGTCCGGGTCCACGCACACCAGCAGGAACGAGCGGGTGCCATCGGGCACGCCGCTCCAGGCCAGGTGCGGGTTGCGGTCGGGGGCGAAGCCGGCGGCATCGCCGGCGGCGAACTCACGGTCGATCGACGCACCGTTGGCCAGGCTGTGACTGCTCAGTTGCATCAGATGCTCCTCACTCTTCCGGGTAACCCAAGCGCACCGCGACCGGGGTGAGCTGGGCGAACGCGGCGCCCATCACGTCGCGATACCTGCGCCAGTGACCGGCAGGCAGGCGAGGTGCACCCAGCTGTGCAGCCGGCGGCATCGGACGCCCGAACACGCGGCCCAGCAGGTCGGCCATCGCATGTGCATCGTTGCCGATGTCGTCGATGCGCAGCAGCACGTGCGGATACAGGTCTTCCTCGTGCAGCGCGGCGATCTGCGTCAGCGAACGCACCAGCCACTGGCTGGCTTCGGCCATCGAGGTCATCGCCAGCGGTGCGGCGGCGCCGTAGGCGATCCAGTCCAGCAGCATGTCGCGCGGGTCGCGCAGCACCAGCAGCAGGCGGCCCTGCGGCAGCTGCGGGCGCAATGCCCACAACAGCGCGTTGTCCCACCACAGCAGCCAGTCGATCACGGTGTCACTTTCCAGGCCGCGGGCGGGCAGGTGCTCGCGCCAACGCTCGACCAGACGTTCCGGGCTCAGCACGCCCGACGCCAGGTCCTGCAGCGTGTTGTAGTTCTGGAAGGCATCGTCCGGTGGCGTGGCGGTGTAACGATCACTGCGCAGCACCGGGCTGGCAGCGGCCAGGCCGGTTGCCACCCGCTCCACGCCCGAACCCGGGGCGCCCCACAGGAAGATCGGCGCCGAGCCGCTGTCGCGCGTCGCTTCGTCGATGCTGGCCATCTCCGGCCAGCTCGGCGGTGCCTTGGCCTGCGGCGGCAACGGCAGCCGCTGCGAAGCCTGGTCGGTCTGCAGCGCCATCCACGTACGCAGCGCTTCTTCCGGCTGCCCGGCGCGATCCTGGATCTCGCCCAGCCAGGTCCGCAGATCAGCGCGGTGTCCCTCCGGTGCCTGTGCGATCAGGGCCTGCACGCGCTCCACGGCGGCGGCCGGGTCACGCTGCAGCAGCCCCTCGACGCGACGGCTTTCACCGCTGACGCGGCCCGGTTCCAGGGTGGTGATGCGCTCGGCGATGGCTTCGCCCTGCTCATGCTCGCCGGCCATGTCATGCAGACGCATGCGCGCTTCCAGCGCCGGCAGGTGGCCGGGCATCGCTGCCATCCAGCGCTCCACGACGGCTACGGCGCCGGCACTGCCGACGTCTTCCACGGCCAGTCGTGCCAGCCACAGGTCATGCAGCTGGTCATTGCTTTCCAGAGCGTCATCCAGGCGTGCGCGCGCTTCATCTTCGCGGCCCAGGCGCTGCCAGGACATCAGCAGCAGCTGCAGCACCTGGCGGTCACCCTGCAACGACTCCAGCAGCGGCAGCAGGTGCTCCAGCGCCTGCAGCGGCTGGCCACTGCGCAGTGCCAGTTCGCCGGCCAGGCGGCGCATCGGCGGCACGTCCAGCTCCGGCTGCTGCAGCGCCTGCTGCATTGCCTCGGCGGCGGCCTCCACGTTGCCCTGGCGCAAGGCCAGCTGCACCACCATGCCGTGCAGCGAGGACATCTTCGGGTTCAACGCCAGCACGCGACGGAACGCCTGCTCGGCAAACGCCAGCATGTCCTTGCCCAGATAGGCAAAGCCCAGCGCGTACAGCACGCGGGTATCGTCCGGCAGCGCCTGGCTGGCCGCCGACAACAGGGCCAGCGCACGGTCGGCGTCGCCGCGGCGCAGCGCGACCATGCCATCGATGGTCAGCAGTTCCGGATGGTCCGGCTCCAGCCGCGAGGCCAGGGTCGACAGCCGCTGGGCCTCGTCGAAATCATTGCGGCCCACCGCCAGGTGCGCCTGCATCAGGTAAGCCGGGAAGGCGTTGGGGTCCAGCCCGGTGGTGCGCAGCAGGGCTTCATCGGCCCCGTCGAACTGGCGCAGTGCCAGCAGCAGGCCGGCGTGCTGCAGGTGCAGCTGCGCATCATCGGGGGCCAGCTGCAGCGCCTGCTGCAACGCCTCCATCGCGGCCTCGGCCTGGCCCTGCTGCTGCAGCGCAAGCGCCAGCCAGCGGTGGGCCTCGGCCTTGCCGGGTTCGTCACGGGTCCACGCCTGGGCCAGCTGCACGGCCTGGCCGGCATCGTTCTGACGCAACGCTTGGAGGATCTGGTCTTGCATGGCCGTCCGGTTCAAGGTCAAACCCGCATTGTAGCGGGCCGCGCGCCGGTGCCGGTTCAGCCCGGCAGGACCCGCCGCAGGCGCTGTGCGACCCAACGCTCGGAGAACCCATCGCCGCGCCAGTTTTCCAGGAAGCCACAGTGGCCGCCCCAGCAGGCGGTTTCCAACCGCGCCTGCTGCGGCAGCTGCCAATCGCGGAAGGTCGCGTAGGGGATCACCGGATCGTCCTGCGCCATCAGGATGTCAGCAGGTACCTGCAGCGTGGACAGGCGGTCGCCGGCGATGGAGTAGCCATCGAAATAGGCCTGCAACGAACCGAACGTGGTGTGCCGCTCGACCAGCCAGGCGGTCAGCGAACGGATGTCCATGTTCAGCACACGGTCGTCGCAGTCGCTCAGTTCGGGGAACAGATCGCGCTTGCGCCGCAGCGAGCCGGCCCACTTGCGGCGGAAGTACCAGTCGTACATCGCCGGACCGTTCTCGATGTTCTCCATGGTCAGCCCGGGGTCGAGCACCGGGCAGACCGCGGCCACGTGCTGCAGCGGTACACCGGCGGCCGGTGCGCGCAGGGCCAGCCGCAGCACGAAGTTGCCACCCAGCGAGTAGCCGGCTGCAACCAGCGGCAGATCGGGCCAGCGCTGGGCGACATCGCCTGCGGCGTGCACCACTTCGTCGATGAGGTTGGAGTGGAAGATGCCGGGATTGAGATGATGGGTATTGCCGTGGTCGCGGAAGTTCAGCCGCACTACGTCTAACCCCTGCTCCAGCATGCGGGCAGCAGCCATGCGCATGTAGCTGGATTCGGCGCTGCCTTCCCAGCCGTGCAGCAGCAGGGCGATGCCGCGCGGTTCGCGCCCTTCTACATGGCTGTGCCAGCCCTGCAGGCGCACACCCTCACCACCATCGAGGATCAACTCCTCGCTGACAGCGCCGGTGGCGGCCAGCAGCAGCAGGCCACGTTGCAGGCGCATGCGGCTGGAGCTGAGCATCGACTGCAGATGCGGATTGCGCAGCCAGCGCGGCGGCTGATAGTCGGACGCGGTGAGCATCGGCGCATCAGCGTCGAGGGTCGGTGGCGGAAACACGGCCACCATGGCCTCAATCCCCGCTCATGGCCGCCACGATGCGCGCGCGCGAAGTTTCCGCGATGCGCCGACGGCCTTCCAGGTCCTGGGTGCCGATCGGCTCCAGGAAATGCACTTCGGTAGGCCGCGCCGGCTCACCGAGCAGGCGCAGGAAATTGGCGAAGAAACTCTCGYCCGGGCCGAAGGCCACGATGGTCTGTGCATTCCCGCGCACTCCATAGACCAGCGCCACCGGCTGTACTGGCACGCTGGTTTCGACCGCCGCCTGGAAGATGCGCGCATGGAACGGGCCAACGTCGTGGCCACCGCGGGTACGCCCTTCCGGGAACACGCCAACGGCCTTGCCGGCGCGCAAGCGGTCGGCCATCACCTGCATCACCCCACCCAGCGATTCAGTGTTGCCACGCTGGTGGAAAATGGTCTGGCCGCGCCCGGCAAGCCAACCGACCACCGGCCAGCTGGCGATCTCGCGCTTGGCGACAAAGCCCATCATGCGCTGGCTGTGCAGGATGGAGATATCGACCCAGCTGACATGGTTGGCGACGAACAGCACTGCGCCCGGCAGCGGCTGGCCGACGCGCGACAGGCGGAAGCCGAAGATCCACATCAGGCCGCCCTGCCACCAGTTCACCACCTTGGCGCCGAAGGTATCGTCGCCCACGCGCAGCTCGCCCCATGGCGGAAGCATGCCGATCAGGATCAGCGGCAGGAACACGGTGATGTGGACCAACAGCAGCGGTACGCGGTACAGGTAACGGCACACACGCGCCACGCCGCCGCGGGGGGCCGGAGTGGGGGAAGTCATCCACGCACGATACCGGAGGGCTGCCATCGCTGCCAGCCGAATTCGGCCATAAGTCTCATTGACGGCGGCCATCGGCGGGGAACGCTGGGTTCCGCCGCCGTCGCCGATGCCGCGACAGCTCAACCGTGCCCGGCCGCCACCACGGCCAGGGTCAGCCGCGAGATGCAGACCAGCCGGCCCTGCTCGTCCTCGATGCGGATTTCCCACAGCTGGGTGCTGCGGCCCACGTGCACCGCGCGCGCGGTGCCGGTGACCGTACCCGAACGCACGGCGCGGACGTGGTTGGCGTTGATCTCCAGGCCCACGCAGACCTGCTTGGCGGTATCCACGCAGAGATTGCCGGCGCTGCTGCCGAGGGTTTCGGCCAGCACCACCGAGGCGCCACCGTGCAGGATGCCGTACGGCTGGCGGGTGCGCTCATCCACCGGCATGGTCGCCTGCAGCCAGTCCTCGCCAGCGGCGCTGAAGACGATGCCGAGGGTATCGATGGCGGTATTGCGGCTGAGTGCGTTGAGCTGCTCGATGGAAACGGCTTCGCGGAATACCTGGGTCATGCGGCTACCTTCAGAGGATGGGAACGAGGCCGGCGCCGAATGCGGTCAGCATGCGCACCAGCAGCCACTTCGGCCCGACGTTGACCTCGGGGAAGTCGCCCACCGCGACATAGCAGCGGTGGAAATCGGCGCTCTGCCGCGGCAGTGGCTGCGGGCAGTCCGGGCCGGGCTTGAACTCGTAGTCGGTGGCGTAGCGCCACGGCCAGAAGTCGAGGATCGGCAGCGCCTCGGAGGCCTTGCCGACGCTGTAGTTCAGGCCGGACAGGACCGGCGGCTTGGCACGCGGCGCCACCGTCCAGGAGTTCTGCGGGTGGGTATCGCGCAGGATGCTCTGGGCCAGCTGCTCGGCGAAGGCCGGATCGTCGATGATCACCGCGCCTTCGGTGTTGTAGTTCTCGCTGCGCGGATCGAAGTTGTGGGTGCCGACCACGCCGATGCGGCGGTCGACCACCAGCGACTTGGCATGCAGGCCCATGCGCGCGCCCTTGCGGGTGACCGGCAGCGGCTTGTTGACCGCCTTGCTGCCCAGGAACGAGGGGCGCGTTTCGGTACGCAGCAGGCGGGTCTCGACTTCGCTGCCGGCAGCACGCCGGCGCGCACGGGCATTCTCATACGCACTGCCGGTACGCGGATGGATCACCCGCGCCGGCCGGTCGTCCACATCCGCAGCGGCCACCGCATCACCACCACTACCGCCACCGGCATTGCTGCCCGCCGCGCTGCCACCGAGCAGCGGATTGCGGCCGGTATCGCTGCCCGGCGCTGCGATCGGGTCGGGCAGCAGGTTGCGGTAATCGACCGGGGCATCCAGCGGGAACGGCTTGAATTCGAAGATGTTGAAGCCCAGCTCGCGCATGTTGCGCCGCTTGTACTTGTAGGACAGCGCATACACGATCGGGTTGTCGGTGGCGGCCAAGCTGTTGCTGGATACCACCACGCGCGGCGGCTGCGGGCGCTTGCGCAGCTCGCGGAACAGTTTCTGTGCCGGCTTGGACAGCACCAGGTAGGGCGTCTGCAGGATCACTTCGTGCTGCGCACTGGAAATCAGTGCGTCCAGCTGCGGCTCGGTGACATGCTGCCCGGCCAGTGGGGCGTCGGCGCGCTCACGCCGGTGCTTGCGCGGCAGATCGGCCACATAGCGCACCGAGGCGACCGGCAGGGCGGTATCGACGAACGAACGGGTGACGAAGGCGACGTCGTTGGCTTCCTCGCTGACCCGCTCCACCCGCTCGGGCCTGCGGAACTGCGCCGGTGGCAGCACCGGCACGCCCTGCTTGAGCAGGGTACGGCCGACATCGTTCAGCCGCTCGGCCGGCACGCTGCGCTGCGCGCGCCAGAAGGCATCGAAGTTGGCCGCCATCGCCCGTGCTTCGGGGCCGGCGATCAGCACATCACGGTCGCGGAAGTTGTACTCGCGGTCCCAGTCGTAATAGTCGTCCTGGTAGTTGCGCCCACCGACCACGCCGATCGCATCGTCAACCACCAGCAGCTTGTTGTGCATGCGCTGGTTGAAGCGGCGGAAGCAGCACAGCACGCTGCCGGCATAGTCGAAGTAGTTCAGCCGGGCCTTGCCGAAGGTGGGGTTGTAGACCCGCAGTTGGAAGTTCTCGTGGGCACCGGCCAGTGCGCCGAGGATCTGCAGGTCGGAGATCGCCGAAAGCTGGTCGATCAACAGCCGCACCTTCACCCCGCGCCGCGACGCCGCCAGCAGCTCGTCGATGACCAGGCGGGCGCTGTCGTCCTTGTCGAAGATGTAGGTCTGCAGGTCGATGCTGCGGGTGGCGCTGCGCAGCAGGTTCAGGCGCGCGACCAGCGCACCTTCGCCCTCGTCCAGCAGGGTGGCGTAGTGCCGCGGCTGGTCCGGGGTCGATTCGCTGAACGCCCGGCCGGCCAGTGCCCGCAGGGGTGAGTCCAGTGCGCAGCGGTCGGCCTGCTGGCAATCCACCTGGGTCGAGCGCGCCTGCACGGCGATCGCTTCGGCGCGATCACGCTGGGCATGCGACAGCGACGCGCAGCCGCTGCCCAGCAACACGGTTGCCAGCACCAGTACACGCAGCAATGGATTCACGGTTTCGACGCCTCGCTGAGACGTGCACGCAATACGAAGGTCACTCGGTCACTCAAGGCAAGCTGCCAGCTGTCCATGCCATACCGACCTCGTTGCACGGTACCGCGGCTGACGACGTCGCAATCATAGCCGGGTCGGGCACATTCCGCTTTCTCGACCTTGAGCGTCTCCGGATGGCTGACCCCGCGCAGGGTCAACCGGCCGTCGATACCGCCGCCCTCGGCAACCGTCTCCGGCCAGTACGGCAGCGAGTCGAACTCCACGAACGGGTAACGGCCGGCATCGAAGAACTCGGGGCCGCGCATCCAGCCGGTATAGCGGTCCTTGCCGGGAATCTCCACGGTGCGGGTGAACATCTTCAGGTGGACCTGGTGGCGGCCATCGGACAGCACTTCGATACGCCCCTCGAAACGGGGGAACACGCCCTCGATGCGCTGGCCGAAGCGGGTGCGGACTTCGAAACCGATCTGCGAGCGCACCACATCCAGCTGCAGCGTACGCGRCGGTTCGGCCACGACCGCCGGCAGCGCGGTCGGTGGCGGTGTGGCAGCCCAGGCCGGGCCGATCGCCAGAACGACTGGCAGCAGGCAGCGGCCCGGCAACGCCAACCTCATCGGCTCACGGCCACCAGAAGGCGTTCAGGCTGGCCACGCCCGGCTCGATCGTCGCCTCGCGGGCGAAACCGAGCACGGCCACGCCGCCCGGCGGCATGCCACGGTAATCACTGCTGGTGCCATCGGTCATCAGCGCCACCAGCTGCTCCAGCCCGGGGTTGTGGCCGACAATCAGCACCCGGTCCAGGTCACGGCGCTCGTCCACCAGCGCGGCCAGGGTGCCGGGGGTGGCCTCGTAGATGCGGTCTTCCAGGCGCTTTTCGACATAGCCGATGGCTGCCATCACCGCTTCCAGGGTTTCGCGGGTCCGCCGCGACGGTGAACACAGCACGCAGTCCGGCAGCAGGTTGTTCTCCTTCAGCCACTTGCCAGCGGCTTCGGCTTCAGCGAGCCCCACCGGCGACAACGGCCGGTCGAGGTCGGCCTGGCCGGTGGTGGCCGGTTCGGCGTGAGCGTGGCGGAGCAGGATCAGTTCGCGCATTGCGGGATTCCAATGAAGGGATGGAGACCTACGGCTGTTACAGCTTCAGCCAGGACAACAGGGGTTCCCAGTCGGCCTGGTGCTCGCGCACCTGGGCGGAGCGGTAATCGAAAAGACTGCGGCCCAGGCCGGTCATGACCACATAGCTCTGGCTGTCGCGCAGCTGGGCGACCACCGGATAGGGCCAGTCAGCCAGCATCTGCAGGGCCTGCTGCGAGGTCTGGGTCCAGGGCTTGGTGCGGTTCAGCACCAGCCCGACCGGCAGCTTGCGGCTGTGCACGCGCGGTACCTGGGCCAGGCTGTTGAGGAAGCCGACGATGGCTTCGATGTCCAGTGCCGAGGGCAGCACCGGCACCACCACGGCATCGGCAGCGTCGAGGAAATGCAGGATATCGTCGGCCAGCGCGCCGGCCGGTGCATCGATCACCACGGCATCGGTACCGTCGGGCAGCTTCTGCGCCCATTGCTTCTTGCGGTACACGTCGATCGGCAGCACCGCGCTTTCCAGCCCGGCCCGGCGCTGTGCCCAGCGGGTGCTGGAGCCCTGCGGGTCGGCATCGGCGATCACCGTGGCCTTGCCTTGCAATGCCGCGTACGCGGCCAGGTGGGTGGCGATGGTGGTCTTGCCCACCCCGCCTTTGGAACCGGCCACCAGGATCGTCTTCATGCCAGCCTCGCTTCCGGGTACGTGCCCCGAGCGTACACCGCCGATGGTGACGGAAGGTAGAGCCGTGCTGAACCAGTGCCCCCGGCCTTTGCTATCGTGGCRCCCCCGAAGGATCGAACCGCCATGAGCGAACTGCAGGACCTGAGCGCGCTGATCCGCGCCAACACGCCGTTGATCGTGGTCGAGAGCCAGGATGAGGGTCGCATCGTCGAGCTGTTCCGGCAGACGCTGATGCATGTCTGGCGGGCCCTGCACCGCTGGTCGATCACCGAGGGCCTGCGTCGCATCGACCTGGAGCGCGAGGACGAGCCGGTCGGCCCGCCCGATGCCAGCGCCGCACTGCAGAYGATCCGCCAGGCCGACCAGCGCGGCGTGTACCTGCTGCTCGATTTCCACCCCTACCTGGGCTACGCCAGCCACCAGCGCGCCCTGCGCGACCTGATCCAGCGCCGCCACAGCGAACCGCACGTGCTGGTGCTGATCGGCGCCAAGGTGGAACTGCCGGCCGAACTGGAAGCCTTGGCGGTGCGCTTCAACCCGCGCCTGCCCGACGCCAATGCGCTGTTGAAGATGCTGCGCGAGGAAGCCGATGCCTATGCACGCGAACACGGCGGGCGCCGGGTGGAAGTGGACAGCGAGGCGGTCAAGAAGATCCTGAAGAACCTGCAGGGCCTGAGCCTGGTCGATGCGCGGCGCATCGCGCGGCAGCTGATCTATGCCGATGGCGCGCTGCGCGACGATGACCTGCCACAGTTGGCGCGGCTGAAGTTCGAGCTGCTCAACCGCAGCGGCCACCTGTTCTTTGAACATGACAGCGCGCGCTTCGGCGATGTGGCCGGCGCCAACCGGCTCAAGCGCTGGATCAACCAGCGTCGCGTCGCCTTCATCGCCGGCTCGGCACCGGCCGGGCTGGACCCGCCGCGCGGCATGCTGCTGCTGGGCGTGCAGGGCTGCGGCAAGTCGATGCTGGCCAAGGCCACCGCCGCCGGCTTCGGCGTGCCGCTGCTGCGCCTGGACGTGGGCGCGCTGTACAACAAGTACCACGGCGAGACCGAAGCCAACCTGCGCCAGGCGCTGGCCTCGGCCGAGCAGCTGGCGCCGTGCGTCCTGTGGATGGATGAGATCGAGAAGGGCCTGGCCACAGGCACCGAGGATGGCGGCGTGTCGCGCCGCGTGCTCGGCTACCTGCTGACCTGGATGGCCGAGCGCAAGGCGCCGGTGTTCATCGTGGCCACCGCCAACCAGGTGCACGAGCTGCCGGCCGAGCTGCTGCGCAAGGGCCGCTTCGACGAGATCTTCTTCGTCGACCTGCCCTCGGCCGATGTGCGCGTGGAACTGCTGCGGCTGCACCTGGGACGGCGCCAGCTCAATGCCGACGACTTCGCGCTGCCGGCACTGGCCGCAGCGGCCAACGGGTTTTCCGGTGCGGAAATCGAGCAGGCGATCGTGGCCGGGCTGTATTCGGCGCATGCCGAAGGCCGGCCACTGGATACCGAACTGCTGATGGGCGAGATCCGCACGACACGGCCGTTGTCGGTGCTGATGGCCGAGCAGGTGGCGGCATTGCGGGAGTGGGCGTCGGGGCGCACGGTGTCCGCGGACGACTGAGGGTTTCCTGCGAACGGCGCAGCCCCTCGTGGCTGCTGGTTGCCCGCAAGAATCAAAAGCCGCGCTTGGTCGGGCGGGGTGGATTCGCGGGGGACGCCGTGAATCCGTCCCTGGAGGCTTGGCCGCGGCTTGCTCGTGTGCGCAATCCTGCGCACCCGGCAAGACCGAGGTTGGGCGTCCTGCCCAACCCGCCCGCGGCATGCCTCGGGCCCATGCCGCGGACACYCCCGCGWACCCAMCCCGCCCGACCTCTGACAGTTTCCKGGGGTGATCAGCCACGGAAAAGAAAAAAGAAGAGCAAAAACAAAAGCGGTTGGCTGGCCGCTTTTTGTAGCGCCGAGCCCACGCTCGGCTGCATTTCGATCAGATATCGATAATTCGACTCCGATGCAGATTCATCCACGCATGGCGTGGATCYACGTGTCGACCAAGGTCGACACCTACCAACAGCMGCGGGAATCTGTCGAAGGYGGGGCACTGTGGGTTTGCGGGGTGTGAGCGGCATGGATGCCGCGACCAAGCCCCCA
>NZ_JBFRFE010000002.1:0-26127 GCF_052114665.1 Stenotrophomonas sp. 2YAF22
CCATCCACGCATGGCGTGGATCTACTCGGCGGCTGGTTTCATCCACGCATGGCGTGGATCTACTGGGAATGCCGATCGGCAGCCAGCCGCCGATCAGTAGATCCACGCCATGCGTGGATGTTCTCTCTTCCGATGCCGGAATCTACAACGGCCAACGACACCAGGCGTGAGGGTAGTCCCCCACCCCACCAGCCAATCCGGCCCGCACCGGATTGCCCAGGATGTACATCGCCTTGTCATGAAGGGATTCATCGGTACGCACCGCATGGTCCTGATAGCCGTGCTGCCAGAGCGGCCCTTTTCGTCCCGATATCCGGTTCAGCTGCCGGCTGCTGCGTGATTTCAGCAACGCCATGCACTGGGCCAGCGTTCCCTTCTGCAGCTCCATCAACCAGTGCAGGTGGTCGGGCATCACCACCCAGGCGAGGCTGTGGCTGATGCCGCTGCGTTCGACGAAGCGCAGCGCGTCCACCAGCACAGCGACATTGCCTGCGTCGGAGAAGAATGGCTCCCGGCCGTGTGTTGTCGTGGTCAGGGAATAGACATTCCCTGTGCGGGAGTAGCGACCGTAGCGAAGTCTGGGGCTTGCCATGGGGATAGACTGCGGCTTGCCCGGTCATCCCGGCATTGGCGGACCACCCTGCGGCCAGTCGGGAAAAGCCGCGACACCGGCCAATGTTCACGAGAATGCCCATCCACGCATGGCGTGGATCTACTGCTCCCCCGCCAGACACGTCCCTGTAGATCCACGCCATGCGTGGATACGACCAGCCACCCCACACAATCCAGTAGATCCACGCCATGCGTGGATAGGCCCCAACCCGCACACGCAAGTAGATCCACGCCATGCGTGGATACGCCCAACCACCCCGAGCAATCCAGTAGATCCACGCCATGCGTGGATGCGGAGATTACCCGGCGCCCGGCTGATCATCCGGTTCACGCGCCAGCAACGTGCCGACGAACAGCGCGGCGAGCAGGACGGTCAAGCCGCCCCAGAACGCGGAATAGAACGCCAGGTGCGTATTGAGCGGGAACACGGTGACCGCCAATGCCAGCATCGCCGGGCGTGCACGTTCGCGCGCCGGGGCCGGGGCGAAACGCCATGCCCGCCATGCCTGTGCCACCGCCGCCAGCCACAGCAACAGACCCAGCACGCCGGTCTCGGCAAGAATCTCCAGCACGATCTGGTGGGCGTGCAGCGCCGGCATCGTGCCCCACACCGCCGGCCCTTCATCCGCAACGCAATGGGGATAGGCATCGCGGAAGCCACGAGCGCCGACACCATTGATCGGATGCGATTCGATCATGCAGGCCGCCGCACTCCAGATGCGGGTACGGCCGGACAGCGCCTGTTCGACCCCGTCATCGCCACCTTCCCAGGCCATTGCCGTGCGCGCCACACGCTCTCGCAACTGCGGCACGCTGGCGGTCAGTACGCCCGCCGAGAGAACACCCACCAGCGCCAGCAGGCCCAGCCGCTTCCATCCCAGTTGGCGCACGCCGCTGTAGACAACCACCAGGCCGAAGGTGATCCATGACGCTCGCGAGCCGGCCAGCAGCAGCACCACGCCCACCGCAGCGACGGCCAGCAGCCAGCCCGCATTGCCGAAACGGCGCGCCACTGGCAACAACAGGAACGGCGAAAGACTGGCCAGCACCTGGCCGAACTTCAGGTTGCACGGTCCCAGCGCTCCGCTGAGACGATCAGCCAACGCGGCTTCTTCAGCCGGGCACAATGCGTGGCCGCTGATGGCCAGCTTGATCTGCTGCAGCGACCAGAACCAGGGGCTGGTGCCTGCCAGTGCCTGCACCAGCGCGTCGAGCGTCCACAGGCCGGTGATCACCGCCAACCCACCCAGGGTCAAGCGCCGCCGCTGCGGCGTGGCCACGGCGATTGCCACCAGCCACATGAAAGGCAGATAGCGCAGCCCCGCCGCCGCCTTGGTCCACGACGCCGCCGGGTCCACGGCATCGAACGCCGAGAACGCCTGCGGCAACCAATAACCAAGGAAAAGGATCGATGTCAGCGCCCACGCTGCCGGGCTCAGCAGATGCGGTCGATGCTGCACCCGGCGGATGACCATGCGTGCCGCGGCGTACAACGCTCCCAGGCCCAGCACCGTTTCGGCGATGCCTGGCAGCGGCCACAACGCAACGTAGGCCAGCACCCACCAGGGCGCCCAGCGTCCGGCGCGCTCATCGCGCAGGGGCTGCGTGGCGTCAGCCAGCGAGGTCGGCATAAAGGCGGAGGGTATCGCGCTGCATGGCCTGCAGGGTAAACGGGATACGGCCCGGCAGCGATGGCGGCTGTGCCAGCAGGGCCAGCGCACGTTCACCCAACAGCTGCGCATTGCCCAGCGGCACGGCGCCACTGGGCTGCAGCTGCTGCAGCAGTTCGCCGACCCCACCATGGTTCCAACCCAGCACCGGACGGCCGACCGACAACGCTTCGACCACGGTGCGACCAAAGGCTTCCGGTTTGTCCGACAGCTGCAGCACCAGATCGCTGGCGGCGTACGCCTGGGCGATGCGCGCAGTCGGCGTGCTGACGTGCACCGCCCCGGTCACGCCCAGTGCGGCCGCCTGCTTGCGCAGCTCTGCCACATAGGCTTCCCGGCCAGGCTCGTCGGTGCCCAGCATCCACAGCTGCGCCGGCACCCCGGCTTTGCGGACATCGGCAAGCAGCTGCAACGCGTGGGCGTGGCCTTTCAACCGGGTGCCGCGCCCCGGCAACAGCAACAGCGGTCCATCGACCTGGGCCAGCCACGGGTAGTCCGCCGCCAGCGCCAGCCGGGGACGCCGATCAGCGCGTGCCACGCGCGGGAACTGGCTGACATCCACCCCGCGCGGGATCACCTGCAGCCTGTCGTGCGGCACCGTCGGGTAGTGCGTGTGTACGTAGTCGCGCACGCTGTTGGAGACACAGATCACGCGTTCGCCGCTGGTCATCACCGCGCTGTAGCGGCTGGGCGAATTCAGCCCATGCACGGTAGTCACCCAATGCGGCCGCTGTGCCGGCTGCATCGCACGGATCGCGTACAGCCCCAGCCACGCCGGCAGGCGCGAACGGGCGTGGACGATGTCGGCGCCCACTTCGGTGAACAGGCGACGCAGGGTAGGCAGATGGCGCAGCGTCAGCAGCGACTTGCGGCCGATATCCAGGGTCAGGTGCTCGGCACCGCTGTCGAGCAGCGGCTGCACCAGGCGACCACCAGCGGACACCACCAGCGCGCGATGGCCGGCAGCGACCAGGGCCGCGGCGATTTCAAGGGTCGAGCGCTCGACACCGCCGGAGTGCAGCGCCGGCAGCAACTGCACCACGGTCAATCGGCGCATCGAGGGGGCAGCCGTTTAGTCGGCCAGTACGAACACGGCACCGCAGTAAGCACACTGCGCTTGCCCGTTGGGTTCGTCTTCGATCGGCAGGTACACCCGCGGATGCGAGTTCCACAGCGCCATTTCCGGGGTCGGGCAGCTCAGCGGCAGATCGCTGCGGTGCACGGTGTAGCGCTTTTCGGCGTTGGCGGGCGCGGTGGCGGTATGGCTCATGGCGGATGTCGATGAACGGATTGCGAGGCCTGCGATTCTAGCATCTGGGCCCGGCAAACACCGTGCGCTGCGTGGCCGCTGCGCGCGGCGGCCCGCTTGCAGCCTTCGCCGGTGCAGCCGCGTGCGACCGTCCTGCACCTCCCGCGCCGCCGTCGCCCTGCCCCCATCGGCGGGAAATCCCAGGCAGACCAGTCAGTTCCGCGCGGAATCGGTCGTCGTTCGAATTTCCCGCATTTGGATCGAACTAAATGGCACTTGTCAGGGCGCTGCCGGCTGTTGCAGCATCGGCAGCGATCCATTCCTGACCCGATCGCATGGCCCGCCCCCCACCGGACCTGCATCGCCCCCCGACTGCCCTGCGGCGGACGGGGCGATGCTGTCCGTGGTGTTCGCCGATGCGGGTTCTGCCTGCCGCCTGCCCTACCGGGAGACCCTGCATGACCCTGTCCGATCCGCGCCGCGCCCTGCTTCCGCTCGCCCTGGCCCTGGCCTGTGCGACCACTGCGACGCCGGTGCTGGCGCAAGGGCTGCAGACCTCCTTCGAGCCGGGCGAACCGGCACCGGCCAGGTCCGCTGACGCGCTGTCCGTCGAGGTCGGCAGTGGTCCTGCCGCGCCGTACGCGGCCAAGCGCAACGTCGGCTACAGCGGCCTGCATGCGTTGCATTACAGCGCCAGTGGCGGCCAGGCGCGCCGCGAACTGTTCAAGACCGATCTGCCCATCGACACCGACACCACGCTGTCCTGGCTGGTACTGCCGGAGATCGTCGGCAAGGACACCGTGGCCTCCACCTATGTCTCGCTGGACCTGCTGCTGGACGATGGCAGCCGCGTCTCCGCCAGCGGCGCGCGCGACCAGCACGGCGTAGCGCTGGGCGCACAGGCGCAGGGCGATTCGAAGACGCTGTACCCGCAGCAGTGGGCGCGCAAGGCGGTCAGGCTGGGCGACATGCCGGCGCTGAAGGGCCGCCGCGTGCTGGCCATCGAGCTCGAGGTGGCCAGCGCCAATGGCGCGCCTGTGTCGGGCTGGATCGACGACGTGCGCCTGGACGCGCAGCCACGGCAGGCGCCGCAGCGCGTCTCTGACTGGGTTCTGACCACGCGCGGAACCCAGGCCAACGGCACCTTCTCGCGCGGCAACAACTTCCCGGCCACTGCGGTACCGCACGGTTTCAACTTCTGGACGCCGGTGACCGATGCCGGCGCACTGAACTGGCTGTACCGCTGGAACGAGCAGAACGATGCGAAGAACCGGCCGCAGCTGCAGGCGTTGGCGCTGAGCCACCAGCCCAGCCCGTGGATGGGCGACCGCCAGACCTTCCAGGTGATCCCCTCCGCCACGCGCGGTGTGCCCGAAGCGGACCGCAGCAAGCGGGCGTTGTCCTTCGACCGCACGCAGGAAAACGCGCGCCCGTACCGCTACGACGTGCGCTTCGACAACGGCATCGCCGCGTCCATCGCCCCCACCGACCATGCCGCGCTGTTCCGCTTCGAGTTTCCCGAAGGTGGCGACGCCAACCTGCTGTTCGACAACGTCGATGCCCGCGGCGGACTCACCCTCGATGCCGCCACGCAGACGTTGACCGGCTACACCGATACCCGCAGCGGCCTGTCCAACGGCGCTACCCGCATGTACGTGGTCGCCAGCTTCGACAGGCCGTGGCGCAGCAGCGGCCAGATCGGCACCGGCCGCCCGACCGGCTACATCAAGTTCGACCCAGGCAGCGAGCGCCGGGTGACGATGCGCATCGCCACCTCGTTGATCTCTGTCGAGCAGGCGCGGCACAACCTGGCACTGGAAATCGCCGCCGCCGATACGCTGGAAAGCGTGGCCGGACGTGCACAGGATGCGTGGGATGCGCGCCTGGCCCGCTTCGACATCGGCAATGCCAGTGACGACCAGAAGACCACGCTGTACTCCAGCCTGTACCGGCTGTACCTGTACCCCAATTCCGGCCACGAGAATGCGGGCACCGCCGCCGCGCCCGAGTGGCGCTATGCCAGCCAGGCCAGCGCCGCCGATGACAACACCGACGGCAGCGCGACGCGCAGCTTCGCACCGGTGCGCGACGGCAAGGTCTTCGTCAACAACGGCTTCTGGGACACGTTCCGCACCACCTGGCCGGCGTATGCGCTGTTCAACCCGGATGATGCCGGGCAGCTGGTACAGGGTTTCATCGAGCAGTACCGCGCCGGTGGCTGGGTCGCGCGCTGGTCCTCGCCGGGCTACGCGGACCTGATGGTCGGCACCAGCTCGGACGTCGCCTTCGCCGATGCGTGGCTGAAGGGCATCGGTGGCTTCGATCCGGAAGAGGCCTACGCCGCAGCGCTGAAGAACGCCACCGTGGTGCCACCGGACCGCCACGTCGGCCGCAAGGGCATGGATCGCTCGACGTTCCGCGGCTATGCCAGCGCCGACGTGCATGAAGGCATGTCGTGGACGATGGAAGGTGCGCTCAATGATTTCGGCATCGCCAACATGGCCGATGCCCTGGCCAAGCGCGCGACGACACCGTCCGCACGCGAACGCTACGCCACCGAGGCCGACTACTTCCGTCACCGCGCCGGCAGCTACGCGACGTTGTTCGATCCGGCCGCCGGCTTCTTCCAGGGACGCAGGCCCGATGGCAGCTGGCGCCTGCAGGCCAAGGACTACGACCCGCGCGTGTGGGGCCACGACTACACCGAATCCAATGGCTGGACGTTCGCCTTCACCGCCGCCCAGGATGGCGAAGGCCTGGCCGCGCTGTACGGTGGCCGCGACAAGCTGGCCGCCAAGCTCGATACCTTCTTCGCCACCCCGGAAACCGCCGACGCCGCATTCGCCGGCTCCTACGGCGGCACCATCCATGAGATGACCGAAGCGCGCGACGTGCGCATGGGCATGTACGCGCACAGCAACCAGCCGGCACACCACATCCCGTGGATGTACCTGTATGCCGGGCAGCCGTGGAAGACCCAGCAGCATGTGCGCGAGATCCTGTCGYGGCTGTATGTCGGCAGCGAGATCGGCCAGGGCTACCCGGGCGACGAGGACAACGGCGAGACCTCGGCGTGGTACGTGATGGCCTCGCTGGGCCTGTATCCGCTGCGCATGGGTGCACCGGAGTACGTGATTGGTTCGCCGGCGTTCCAGCATGCGCGCGTCGAGCTGCAGGGCGGCGCGGCGTTGACCGTCAATGCACCGCAGAATTCGCCGGAGAACGTTTACGTGCAGTCGCTGAAGATCAACGGCAAGCCGTGGACCAAGACCTGGGTGCCGCACGAAGTGATCGCCAGGGGTGCAACCCTGGACTTCGTGATGGGCCCGCAGCCGTCACGCTGGGGCAGCGGCGTCGATGATGTTCCGCGCTCGCTGACCGCGCGCGGCCAGCGCCCGCAGTTGCTGCACGATCTGCTCGGCAATGGCGCGCAGGCGGCACTGGCTGATGGCCGTGCCCTGCCCGCGCTGATCGACGACGATGCCAACACGGCCGTGCCGCTGGGCGGCGGCGTGACCATCGCACTGAGCCACGTGGGCGATGGCGTACCGACGATGTACACGCTGACCAGCGGTGACGGCACAATCCGTGGCGGTGAGTGGACACTGGAAGCGCGTGCCGGCAACGGGCGCTGGGTAACGCTGGACCAGCGACGCGGCGAAGATTTCACCTCGGCGCGGCAGACCCGCCCGTTCCGTATCGCCTCGCCCTCACGCTACGCCGAGTACCGTCTGCGCCTGGCTGCGCCGGGGCGCCTGCAGCTGGCCGAGATCGAACTGTTGGCGCCCTCCCCCCTACAATGACGTCCATGCGCCTACGTTTGCTCCCCCTCGCTCTTGCCGCCCTTGTATTTCCCAGCCTCAGCCACGCACAACCGCAGACCCAGGCCTTCGATGGGCAGGTCAGCCGTGACGGGGTGACCCTGTACTACCAGGATGCCACCGGCGCGCTGGCCGCACCGGTGCGCAAGCGCATCATCGATACGTTCTACTTCGCTTACCTGCGCGAGCGTGCGGACTTCCGCCCGGCCGCGCCGAACGAGGTGCGCATCGTGATCGATCCGGCGTACAACGGCGTCGCCTTCGTCGGCGACAAGGACAAGGCCAGCACGATCACGATCAATCCGGGCTGGCTGGTCCAGCACCCGGATGACATCGATCTGGTCACCCACGAAGCGATGCACATCGTGCAGGGCTACCCCAGCTATGGCGACAAGCGCGTGCCGGGCTGGCTGGTGGAGGGCATTGCCGACTACGCCCGCGATCGCTACGGCATGAACAACGCCGCTGCCGGCTGGGCGTTGCCGGACAAGCTGAGCCAGGGCCAGACGGTGGAAAGCGGCTATCGGGTAACTGGTGCCTTCCTGAAGTGGGCCGAAGCGGCGCACCCGGGACTGGTGCTGGCACTGGACAAGGATCTGCGCGACGGGCGCTATGCGCCGGCGCTATGGCAGAAGCACACTGGCAAGACCCTGCCGGCGCTGTGGGCGGAGTATGCCAAGCCGCGCTCCCCGGCCCCTGCGCCGCCGCCCGCGCGGCGCGCGAAGCGGCGGTAAGCTCGACGTTGCCGGGGCGATGCCCCGGCCTTCAACGCGACTGCACGAAGCCGGCGTACAGCGCGAACAGCTGCTGGAAGTACCGCTTGCTCACTCGACTGCGCATGACACTGCTCCGCCCATGGAAAGTTGGTCGGGCCCAGGGTGGGAAGGCCGGTCCGGTCCCTTCCCACGGCCAGGCCGCGTAGGCGTATTGGGCCGCAGCGAGGTTGCAGGGCGATTACCGGGCGGCGTAGCGGGTGTGGCAGGCGCCTGCGGGTAGAGCCGGCCGCTGGCTGGCTGTCGCGGTGTACCTGGACATGATGGCGGTTGCCGGCCAGCGGCCGGCACTACCGTTTCCGCGTTGCGAAAACAGAAACGCGCCCCGTGGGGCGCGTTTCTGCAGATCGCATCGGAACGAAGGCTTATACCTTCTTTTCCGCTTCGATCTGCTTGCGGATCTGCGCATCGACCGCGGCGATGGCGGTCATGTTCAGGATCCGGCGCGAGGTCGCGCTGGTGGTCAGGATGTGCACCGGCTTGTTGACGCCCATCAGGATCGGACCGATCGCCACGCCATCGGTGAACACGCGCACCAGGTTGTAGGCGATGTTGGCCGCTTCCAGGTTCGGCAGCACGAACAGGTTGGCACGGCCCTGCAGGGTCGAGCCCGGCAGCAGCTTTTGGCGCAGGGCTTCATCCCATGCGGTGTCGCCCTGCATTTCGCCGTCCACGTTCAGACGCGGGTTGCGCTTGAGCAGCAGCTCGCGCACCTGGCGCATCTTCAGCGCATCCTTCGAATCGTGGCTGCCGAAGTTGGAGTGCGACAGCAGTGCCACCTTCGGTTCGACGCCGAACAGCTTCATGCGATACGCGGCCTGCAGGGTCGCTTCGCACAGCTGCTCTGCGGTCGGGTCTTCCTGCACGTGGGTATCCACGAAGAAGAACACACCCTGCTGGTTGATCACGCCGGTCATCGCCGAGGTCGAGGTGACCTTCGATTCCAGCGGCAGCACGCTGCGCACGTAGCCCAGCTTCTTGTGGAAGCGGCCGACGATGCCGGTCAGCATCGCATCGGCTTCGCCACGGGCCACCATCACCGCAGCGATCAGGGTCGGGCGCGAACGCATCAGGTTCTTGGCGGCGGCCACGGTGACGCCACGACGGCCGGTCAGGCCGTGGTAGTACTGCCAGTATTCGTTGAAGCGCGGGTCGTCATTGATGTTGGTGACTTCAATGTTCTCGCCGATCTTCAGGCGCAGGCCGAGGCGCTCGATGCGCGATTCGATCACTTCCGGGCGGCCGATCAGGATCGGATGTGCCAGGCCGTCGTCGACCACGTTCTGCACCGCCTGCAGCACCACTTCTTCTTCGCCTTCGGCATACACCACGCGCTGCTTGTCGCTGCGCGCGCGGTCGTAGACCGGCTTCATCATCAGGCTGGTGCGGTAGACGAACTGCGACAGCTTCTGCCGGTAGGCTTCCATGTCGGCGATCGGACGGGCGGCCACGCCCGAATCCATCGCGGCCTGGGCCACGGCGGCCGACAGTTCCACCAGCAGGCGGCGGTCGAACGGACGCGGGATCAGGTATTCGCGGCCGAAGCTGGGGGTCTCACCGCCATAGGCAGAGCCCATGTCGGTGGCGGCGCGGCGGGCCAGCGCGGCGATCGCGCGCACGCAGGCGATCTTCATTTCCTCGTTGATCGCGGTCGCACCGACGTCCAGCGCACCGCGGAACAGGTACGGGAAGCACAGCACGTTGTTGACCTGGTTCGGGTAGTCCGAACGGCCGGTACCGATGATCGCGTCCGGACGCGCGGCGCGCACCAGTTCCGGCATGATTTCCGGGGTCGGGTTGGCCAGGGCGAAGATCACCGGGTCCGGTGCCATCGTCTTGACCATCTCGGCGGTCAGGATGCCCGGCGCCGACAGGCCCAGGAAGATGTCCGCGCCATCGACGATCTCGGCCAGGGTGCGCTTGTCGGTGTCGCGCGCATAGCGCAGCTTTTCCGGGTCCAGGTCGGTACGGCCGGTGTGGATCACGCCTTCGCGGTCGAAGGCCAGGATGTTCTCCGGCTTAAGGCCCAGCTGCACCAGCATGTTCACGCAGGAAATGCCGGCCGCGCCCATGCCCGTGGTCGCCAGCTTCACTTCTTCGATCTTCTTGCCGGTGATCGCCATGGCGTTCAGCACCGCAGCACCGACGATGATCGCSGTGCCGTGCTGGTCGTCRTGGAACACCGGRATCTTCATGCGCTCGCGCAGCTTGCGCTCGACGATGAAGCACTCCGGTGCCTTGATGTCTTCCAGGTTGATGCCGCCGAAGGTCGGCTCCAGCGAGGCGATGATGTCGACCAGCTTGTCCGGGTCGTTCTCGTCCACTTCGATGTCGAACACATCGATGCCGGCGAACTTCTGGAACAGCACGCCCTTGCCTTCCATCACCGGCTTGCCGGCCAGCGCGCCAATGTTGCCCAGGCCCAGCACCGCGGTGCCGTTGGAGATCACCGCCACCAGGTTGCCGCGGGCGGTCAGCTCGCTGGCCTGCTGCGGATCGGCCTTGATCGCTTCACAGGCGTACGCCACGCCCGGCGAATACGCCAGCGACAGGTCGCGCTGGGTCAGCATGGGCTTGGTAGCGGAAACCTTGATCTTGCCGGGCGGAGACATCCGGTGGTAATCGAGGGCGGCCTGTTTGAAATCTTCGTTGGACATCGATGTGGGTTACATGAATGGGCAGAAGGGACAGGGGATCATACCCCCGTTGGAGCGGTCGGACCTGTCGCTATGCTGTCGCAGTGATGCTGCGACCGCACAATTCCATGGCGTATGCGACGTTACCAGAGCACAGCTTCGGCGCTGGCGATGACAGCCGTGGGACGCCTTGAAACGCTGCGGGGCCGTGCCACTGTCGTGACCGGCCCCGCAGTACCACACACCCGGATCAGCCCTTGGCGGGCAGCGCCTCGGTCATCGCCAGCGGCACGGCATCGACCGGCGGCGGCAGTTCGCTTTCGCGACCATCCAGCGCCAGCTTCAGGCGGTCGCGGTCCAGCGCACCTTCCCAGCGCGAGACCACCACCGTGGCCACCGCGTTGCCGATGAAGTTGGTCAGCGAGCGGCACTCGCTCATGAAGCGGTCCACGCCCAGGATCAGCGCCATGCCGGCCACCGGCACTTCCGGCACCACCGCCAGGGTGGCGGCCAGGGTGATGAAGCCGGCACCGGTGACGCCGGCAGCGCCCTTGGAGCTGAGCATCGCCACCAGCAACAGCGCGATCTGGTGGCCCAGGGTCAGCTCGGTGTTGGTGGCCTGGGCGATGAACAGCGCGGCCAGGGTCATGTAGATATTGGTGCCGTCCAGGTTGAACGAGTAACCGGTGGGGACCACCAGGCCGACCACCGACTTGCTGCAGCCGGCACGTTCCATCTTCTCCATCAGCGACGGCAGCGCCGACTCCGACGACGAGGTGCCCAGCACCAGCAGCAGCTCGGCCTTCAGGTAACGGGCCAGCTTGAACACCGAGAAGCCACACAGACGGCAGACCACGCCCAGGATCACCGCAACGAACAGGAACGCGGTGAGGTAGAACGAGCCGACCAGCCAGGCCAGGTTGACCAGCGAGCCGACGCCGTACTTGCCGATGGTGAAGGCGATGGCACCGAAGGCACCGATCGGCGCAGCCTTCATCAGGATGTGCACCAGCTTGAACACCGGCGCGACCAGCGCTTCCAGGAAATTCTGGATCGGCTTGCCCTTCTCGCCCACCGAGGCCAGCGCGATGCCGAACAGCACCGCCACGAACAGCACCTGCAGGATGTTGCCGTCAACGAAGGCGCTGATCAGCGTCTTCGGAATGATGTCCATCAGGAAGCCGACCAGGGTCAGGTCGTGCGACTTCTCGACATAGCTGTGCACCGCGGTCTGGTCCAGCTCGGCCGGGTTGATGTTCATGCCGGCGCCGGGCTGCACCACGTGCGCCACGATCATGCCGACGATCAGCGCCAGCGTGGAGAAGAACAGGAAATACGCCATCGCCTTGGCGAACACCCGGCCCACCGTGCGCAGGTGGGTCATGCCGGCGATGCCGGTGACGATGGTCAGGAAGATCACCGGGGCGATGATCATCTTCACCAGGTTGATGAAGGCATCGCCGAGCGGCTTCATCTTCTCGCCGATCAGCGGCTCGTAATGGCCGAGGACAGCACCCAGGACGATCGCCACGATCACCTGGAAGTACAGCTGGCGGTAGAGCGGCAACGGCTTGCTGGGCATCGGCGCAGCGGTCGGGATGTGCATGGCGGACTCCGGAAGGGGCGTTTTCAGGCACGTACGGCCCCGGAAGTGCACGGGAACCGTTACCGTGGAAACTGACCGCACGCCCCTTGATTACAGCCGCGGGGTGCGACCAATGGACGCCTTTGTACGCGCCACGCACCGCCACGCAGATAACCTATTGGTACTAGCCCCCCGGTTCAGGTGGCTGCGCTGCCTACACTGGCGCCGCACCGCTGATCGCGGGGATGCCGGTGGCCCGACCTGAACGGCCGGGCGCGTCATTGCGAAAGTTCCGGCCATTGCGGCCGTTGTTGTCCTGTCCACACGCAATCTGAGAGAGCCGCACCATCATGCGCCCGATTCCCACCTTGCTCGCCCTTTCCCTGGCGGCGCTTCCCGCCTTCGCTTCGGCTGCCGATTTCGACAACTGGCCGACCAAATACGCCTTCGGCGACGGCACGGAACTGGCCGCCACCGCCAACATCGCCTACGACTACAACGACTTCACGTCCGCCAGCGGCATCGAGGATGACGACGCGGTGCGCCGCAAGGAATTCGGCGCGACCCTGAAAAAGAAGGGCGTGTACGATGCAATGGTCTACTACGACTTCCAGGCCGATACCTGGCTGGACGTGTTCGTGCGCTTCGAGAGCAAGGCGTTCTTCGGCCGCGATGTCGGCCGCTTCCGCTTCGGCTACATGAAGACCCCGGTCGGCCTGGATGCCAACACCTCCTCGCGCGCCGGCAGCTTCCTGGAAACCGCGCTGCCCGTGCAGGCGTTCTACGCAGGCCGCCGCACCGGCGTGGAATGGGTGCTGGAGCGTCCGCAATACCTGCTGCAGGCCGGCGCCTATGGCGGCAAGGACCTGCAGGGCGACAACCCCGGCACCACCCAGGCGGTGCGCGCGGTGTGGACGCCGGTGAAGGCACCGGGCGACGTGATCCACCTGGGCCTGGCCTATTCGCAGGAAAATCCGCGCGGTTACCACGATGGCCGCGACGTGCACCACGAAGCCAGCGCGCGCCTGCGGGCCCGTCCGGAAGCCGGCCTGACCGATATCCGTCTGGTCGATTCGGGGGCCTTGGTCACCGCCGACCAGATCCGCCGCACCGGCCTGGAAGGTATCTGGATCCGCGGTCCGTTCTCGCTGCAGGCCGAAGCGCTGCAGGCCACCGTCACCCGCAATGATGGCAAGCCCGACTACACCGGCCACGGCCAGTACGCGATGGCCAGCTGGGTGCTGACCGGCGAATCGCGCCCGTACAACGCCGGCGCCGTTGCCAACATCAAGCCGGCGCACGACTACGGTGCGGTGGAACTGGTGGCCCGCTACAGCCGCCTGGACCTGGACGACGGCAGCATCCTCGGTGGCCGCCAGCACGACCTGACCCTGGGCGCCAACTGGTACCTGACCAGCCACTTCAAGTTCCAGGCCAACTACGTGAAGGTCGACGCCAGCCGTCGCGGTGTGCGCAGCACCCCGGAGATCTTCGAACTTCGCGCGCAGATGCACTTCTGATCCCTTCCACGTGTCAGATCCCGGCGGGCGTGCATGCCACGCCCGCCGGCCCTGCGTAGACTGCCGCCATGTACTGGCTCAGCCGACACCGCCTGCAGTTGCTGACCGTTCTGGTGATGGTGGCCGGCACCGTGCTGTGCGCGGCCGCCGCAGGCCACTATGCCTGGCGTCGCGCGCTGGGCACCGAAAGCGCGCAGGTGCAGCGCCAGCTGCAGCTGTATGGCCAGGGACTGCAACAGCGCATCGACCGGTTCGGCACCCTGCCGCAGGTGATGGCGCTGGATCCGGACCTGCTGCAAGCACTGCAGGTGCCGCCCTCGCCCGCCGAGCGGCAACGCCTGAACCTCAAACTGCAGCGCGCCAACCAGGTCACCCGCACCTCGACACTGACCCTGGTCGGTCGCGATGGCGTGGCCGTGGCCGCCAGCAACTGGGACCAGCCGACCAGCAACGTCGGCGAGGATTACAGCTACCGCCCCTACTACCAGCAAGCGCTGGCCCATGGCCGTGGTCGCTTCTACGGCATCGGCATGACCACCGGCGTGCCCGGCTACTTCATGTCCGAGGCCATCCTCGATGCCGACAGCCAGCGCATCGGCGTGATCGTGATCAAGATCGAGCTGTCGGCACTGGAACAGGAATGGTTGAACAGCCCGGACGTGGTGCTGACCAGCGACAACCACGACGTGGTGTTCCTGGCCAACCGCGATGCCTGGCGCTACCGCCTGCTGCGCYCGCTCGGCACGGAGGAACGCAACGAGATGCGCGCGGCGCGGCAGTATGCCGACCGCTCGCTGCAGCCGCTGCGCGTGCGCACCGAAGATGTGCTGGCCGATGGCGGCCGCATGGTGCGCCTGCTCGACCCGGCACTGCCGCAGGCGATGCTGTGGCAGACCCTGGCGCTGCCCGACGAAGACTGGAGCCTGCACCTGCTGCACGACGCCAGCGCGGCCACCAGCGCCGGCCGCGGCGCGGCAGTGGCCGGCGCCGCCGCTTGGCTGGCGCTGGGTTTCCTGCTGCTGTTCGTGCAGCAACGGCGTCGCCTGTCCAAGCACCGCCAGCGCAGCCGGCGTGAACTGGAAACCCTGCTCAAGCAGCATGCACAGGAACTGCGGACCGCCCAGGACGGCTTGCTGGAAGCCGCGACCGATGCCGACGTTGGCTTGAGCCGCAGCCTCGAACATCTGCCGCAGGGCGTGGTGGTGATCGACAAGGAACAGCGTCTGGTCGCGTGGAATTCGCGCTATCTGGAGCTGTTCCGCTTCCCGGCGGGGCTGGTGCGGGTGGGCCGTCCGATCGAGGAACTGTTCCGCTTCAACGCACGTCGCGGCCTGTTGGGGCCCGGCCCGATCGACGAGGCCATCGAACGCCGCCTGACCCACCTGCGCAGTGGCCGCCCGCACATGCGCGAGAGCGAGAAGGACGACGGCACGGTGCTGGAGATCCGCGGCAACCCGTTGCCCGATGGCGGCTTCGTCACCAGCTATGCCGACATCACCAGCTACAAGAACGCCGCGCGCGAATTGCGTTCGCTGGCCGATGCGCTGGAACACCGCGTGGCCGAACGCACCCAGGATCTGGACGAAGCCCGCCGCGAAGCCGAGCAGGCCAACCGTTACAAGACCCGCTTCGTCGCCTCGGCCGTGCACGACCTGCTGCAGCCGCTGAATGCCGCGCGCATGTTCGTGTCGGTGCTGCGCGGCAAGCTCACCGACCCCGAACAGCAACAGACCAGCGACCACATCGACGCCGCCTTGGCTGCACAGGACGCGATCCTCAACAGCCTGCTGGACATCGCCCGGCTGGAGTCAGGCAGCCTGCCCACGCGCGTGCAGGCCTTCCGCCTGGGGCCATTGCTGCAGGCGCTGGCACGCGAATCCGGCATTGGCGCGCAGGCGCGCGGTCTGCGCGTGGACTGGGTAGATACCGATGCGGTAGTGGTCAGCGATGAAGCACTTCTGCGCCGCATCCTGCAGAATTTCCTGTCCAATGCCGTGCGCTACAGCGAACGCGGCCGCGTGCTGCTCGGCTGCCGGCGCCGCGATGGCCTGCTGTGGATCGAAGTACACGACCAGGGTCCGGGCATTCCCGATGCCCTGCAGGGCGAGATATTCGAGGAGTTCCGGCGCCTGCACGATGGCCAGCAGCGTGGCGCTGGACTGGGCCTGGCAATCGTGGATCGCATCGGTCGCCTGCTCGGTCATCCCATCGCGCTGCGCTCGCAGCTTGGCCAGGGCAGCGTGTTCGCGGTGGGTGTTCCGTTTGGCGAGGCCAGCGCCATTCCGGCCACTGCACCCGCGCCCGTCGTTGTGCAGGAGCCGGCTGCAGACAATCCGCTGCGTGGGCGTCGGGTGTGGGTGATCGACGACGATCCGCACGTGTGTGCGGCCAGCCGCGCGCTGCTGGAACGATGGGGCTGCGAGGTGGTGCTGGCCGATGGCCCACAGGCGGCGCTGCAGTTGGCCAGTGCGGGCGCGGTTCCGGAACTTGTGCTGCTGGATGTACGCATGGGCGATCACCACGGCCCAGTGTTGTACGAGACGCTGGCGGAGCTTTGGCAGGCGCGGCCGCCGGTGGTGCTGGTCACCGCCGAGCGCGATGCCGGGCTGCGCGAGATGGCCGCTGAGCGCGGCTGGGGGATGATGGCCAAGCCGGTGAAGCCGCCGGCGCTACGGGCGTTGATGAGTCAGTTGCTGATCCGCCATCGCGGGTGATTTCCAGCCAACGGCGCAGCCCCTCGTGGGTGTTGGTTGATCGCGGAAAGCCGGGTTACTGAGGGCTGGCCGGGTGGGTGGGTACTGCGGGGACGCCGTGAACCCGTCCATGGGGGCTTGGCCGCGGCATCCATGCCGCGGACACCCCGCACTACCCACCCRCCCGGCCGCTGACAGGTTCCGGGTGTTCCCCACCCACGGAGAAGAAAAAGAGGATCAAAAGCGGGTCGCAGCGCTGCGCTTGCTCACAAGCCGAGCGTGGCTCGGCTCTACAGGAGGCAATGCGGCCGACCAAGCCGCTTTTGCTTTTGATCTTCTTTTTCTTCTCCGTGGGTGGCAGACCACCGGAATCTGTCAGAGGTCGGTCGGGTTGGGTTCGCGGGGGTGTCAGCCGCATGGATGCGGCGGCCAAGCCTCCAGGGACGGATTCACGGCGTCCCCCGCGAATCCAACCCGACCGACCCACCACGGCTTTTGCTCTCCGCGACCAACCAACACCCACGAGGGGCTACGCCGTTGGCTGGAACTACAACCCGATGCCTGCGTCGCCTTCCGGCTCCAGCGCCTTCACCAGCACTGCCGCCTGCGTGCGGCTGTGGCATTCGAGCTTCTTCAGGATCGCGGTGACATGCACCTTCACCGTGTTCTCGGCCAGGCCCAGCGTGTAGGCAATCTGCTTGTTGAGCAGCCCGTCGGCCAGGCACAGCAGCACCCGGAACTGCTGCGGCGTCAGCTGCGCCAGGCGGCTGGCCAGCAACGCGTCGGCCTCGGAACGCTCGGCCGCCATCGCCGGAAACCACAGGCCACCGTCGAGCACCGCCGCCACCGCTTCACCGATGGTTTCGGCAGGCGCGGACTTGGGAATGAAACCCGCCGCGCCGAACTGCTGCGCGCGGCGGATCACCCGCGGGTGGTCGTTGGAGGACAGAATCACCACCGGAATGTCCGGGTGCGAACCGCGCACGTGCAGTAGCGCGGAGAATCCATGTGCGCCCGGCATGGTCAGGTCCAGCAGCACCAGATCCACATCGGGCTGTGCGTCCAGCGAAGTGGCCAGTGCTTCGGCGCTGGCGACCTCGCGCACCTGCGCCAGCGGCAGACTCTGCCGCAACRACTGCACCACCGCCGAACGCAGCAGCGGATGGTCATCGGCGATCAGGATGGTGTATTCGCTCATGCGGCCATTGTACGGGCAGCAAACTGCCTCCGCCGGGCATGGCCCGGCGCTACCGGAGCACCAGTACGGGCGCTACCGCCCCGCCGGCTCCACGCTGCTGCGCCATGCATCCAGGAACTGGCGGCGCTTGAGTGCATCCAGGTAGACCAGCAGGCCGGGGCCGAGCTGGATCGGGCGACGGCTGCGGCCAGGGGCATCCCCGCCGCCTGCATCGCTGCGCACGATCGGCATCAGCCGCGCTTCCCGCGCGAGCACCTGCTGGCCGCGCGGCGACAGCAGGTAGTCGAGGAAACGCCGCGCTTCCTGCGGGTGCGCGCCGGTACGCGGAATCACCGCCGTACGCAGTACCACCAGCGTGTAGTCTTCCGGCTCGACGATGGCCAGCGGTGCGCCCGCATCGATACGCGCCTGCGCATACGAGCCCAGCACGTTGTAGACCAGCGACAACTGGCCGCTGGCCACCTGGTCCAGCAGCACCCCGGTACGCTCCTCGCGCACCACCGCGTTGTCGCCCAGCGCACCGAGCAACGCGCCGGCGATGCTGCCGCGCTGGGCGTCCTGGGTCGCCAGCAGGTAGCCCACGCTGCTGCGTTCGATATCGTAGGTGCCAACCTTGCCGCGCAACGGCGCCCCCTCCGCGCGCAGCAGGTCCAGCAGCTGTCGACGCGTGTGCGGCGCTTTCGCCGCCGGCAGCCTGCCGGTGTTGTAGACCATCACCACCGGTTCGTAGCTGATGCCGAATGCCTCGCCACGCCATTGCGCCCACGCTGGCAGCGCCTGGGTCTGCAGCGAGCGGTGTGGCAACGCGTGGCCGTCGTTGACCAGCTTGGTCTGCAGGTCCATGCCGCTGGAGATCAGCAGGTCCGGCGACGCAGGCCCGCTGCGGTCGCGCAGGTAACGCGCGTACAGGTCCTGGGTGATGATGTCTTCGTACACCACCTCGCTGCCCGGATGCAGCCGCTGGTAGTCGGCGATGACCTCGGCGAAGACCTCGATATCGGTAGTGCCGTGGATGCGCAGCTGTGCGGTGGCGGCGCCCTGGGCGGGGAAGCGGCGTACATCGCCAGGCGCGGCGAGGACCGGCACCGCCAGCAACAGGGCAACAACAACGACGAACAGGCGGATCATGTGCTGCTCCGGGGCAGGCGGATGGTGGCGACCAGGCCACCCTGCGGTCGATTGCTGAGATCGATCTGGCCGCCATGGCTGTCGACCACCCGCTTGACGATGGCCAGGCCAAGGCCTGCACCGCCGGAGGGTGCGCCCTCGCCGCGTGCGAAACGCTCGAACACGCGTTCGGCATCGGCGGCGGCGATGCCGGTGCCGTGGTCGGCGATGGTCAGCACGGCCTGCCCACCTTCAGCGGTCAGCGCGATCTGCAAGGGACCATCGCCGCCGTACTTCAGCGCGTTGTCGACCAGATTCTTGATGGCTTCGCGCAGCAGCAGCGCGTCGCCATGCACCTGCACCGGCTCGGCCGTCATCGCCAGCTGCACGCGCGGGGCGGGCCCTGCCTGCGGCAGCGCTTCATGCAGGGCCTGGTGCACGGTCTCGGCCAGGTCCACGGTGGCGAAGCGCTGCAGATGTGACCGATGGATCACGCTGGCATCGCTGAGCAGCTGGTTGAGCAGCCGGCTCATGTGGGTGGCGTTGCGCTCGATCGCCTGCAGGCTGCGCCGCATGTCTTCCGGATCGTCGTCGTCCAGCGCCAGCTGTGCCTGCGCGCGCAGCGCGGCCAAGGGCGTGCGCATCTGGTGCGCGGCCTCGGCCATGAACGCACGCAGGGTTTCATTGCTGCTGGACAGGCGCTCCATGAAGCGGTTCAGCGCCGTCACCATCTGATCCATCTCGCGTGGCACGCGCGCATCCAGCGGTTTCAGGTCGGACGGCTCGCGGCGTGACAGTTCGCGCTCGACCCGCACCAACGGCCGGAACGCGCGGTGCACGCCGAATGCCACCAATGCCAGCAGCAATCCCGAGAGCACGCCGATGGCCAACAGCGCGCGGGTGACCAGCTCCTGCGCCACCGCTTCGCGCGCACGCCGGGTCTGCCCCACCTGCACCTGCACCTCGCCCTGCGCGGAGGCCGCGGCAAAGCTGCGGCCGACCACGACGAAACGCACGGTTTCACCGCTGTAGGCCGCATCGAACAACTGCGGTTGCGTGCCCGGCCGCCGCGGCGACGCAGGCAGGTCACCGTAGCCGGTGATCAGGTTGCCGCGGCTGTCGGCGATCCGGTAGAACACGCGGTCTTCCGGCGCCATCGCCAGAAGGTCCAGCGCGGCATACGGAAGGTCCACCTGCCACTGGCCATCGACCAATGCCACCGAATCGGCGATCGACAGGGCCGAAGACACCAGCAGATGGTCGTAGGAGCGGTTGGCGGCGCGTTGGCCGTAGTCGCGTGCAGCGAACAGCAGCGCCACCGCGAACACCGCCAGCAACGCGCCCAGGTACAGCAGCAGGGTGCGCCGCAGCGACCCGGGGGCGGCACTTGCGCTGCGCGCGTCAACCATCGGCATCGGCCGGGCCGTCGCTGGCTTCAAGCAGATAGCCGACACCACGCACCGTGGTGATGCGCAGCGGCGCGCCCGCCAGCTTTCTGCGCAGGCGACCGATGTACAGCTCGATGGCATTCGGCCCGGCTTCGTCATCGAAGCCGAACAGGCCATTGCCGATCTCATCCTTGCCCACCACCTGGCCCAAGCGCCCGACCAGGATCTCCAGCAAGCGATACTCGCGGTTGGGCAGCTCGATCGGCTCGCCATCCAGGGTCACCCGGTGCGCAGCGTTGTCGAACTGGAAGCCGCCGATCTGCACCACTTCGCTGGCTTGCCCGCGTGCACGTCGCAGCAGCACGCGGCAGCGCGCTTCGAATTCACGGAAGTCGAACGGCTTGCCGAGGTAGTCGTCAGCACCGACATCGAGTGCCTGCACGCGATCTTCGATGCCATCGCGTGCGGTCAGCATCAGCACCGGTGTGCTGTCACCACGCTCGCGCATGCCGGCCAGCACCCGCAGCCCATCCAGTTTTGGCAGGCCGATATCCAGCACCACCAGATCAAAACTCTGGTAACGCAGCACGCTGGCGGCGGCCAGGCCGTCGGCCTGCCAGTCCACCGCGTGACCACTGCGGCGCATGCGACGGATGATCGCATCGGCCAGGTCCGGGTTGTCTTCGACCAGCAGCAGGCGCATGGGCACAACAGTGGGAGGGGAAGCGAATGCTACCGCATGGCGCCGGACCTGCCCGTCGGCCCCATGCCCGGCGGCCTTTACGCTGCACCGCACAAACCGCTGACAGGACGATGACAGCTTGCGCGACACAGACTGCGGCCGCGCACCGTCCGGTGCCCACGATTGCCGCGCGCCTGGCGTGCACCTGGGAGGGTTTGTGGAATTGAGCATTGCCTGGCGGCGTCCTGCCGCCATGATGGCCCTGGCTGCGCTGGCCGCGCCGGCCTTCGCCGAAGACGAGCGTCCGGTGACCGCCACGGTCGGCGGCCGCCTGCACCTGGACTTCGCCACCTTCGACAACGACAACCGGGGCACGCCGAACAAGGACGACACCGAAATCCGTCGCGCCTGGGTTGACGTTTCCGGCAAGTTCTTCGTGGTCGACTACAAGCTGGAAGCCGATTTCTCCGGCGACCGCGTCGAGGCCAAAGACGTCTACCTGAGCCGCAGCTTCGGCGATGCCGGCCGGCTCACCGTGGGCCAGTTCAAGCAGTATTTCTCGCTGGACGACYGCACCGGTTCCAACTACGGCAGCTTCCTGGAGCGCGGCAACGCCGGCACCACGCTGGCGCCGCTGTATCGGCTGGGCGCGTCCTGGCAGGCCAATCCGGGCGATTTCACCTGGGCAGCCAGCGTGTACAGCCTGGAAAGCATCGATGCCTGGCAGGTCAAGGGCCGCGCCGCCGGTGGCCGCGTCACCTGGGCACCGGCCCCCAGCGAGGGCGACGTGTTGCACCTGGGCCTGTCGCTGGCCCGGGAGGCCTACGACAACCCGGGTGGCAACGGCACCCCGGGCCTGAAGATCCGCCCGCGTCCGGCCGGGCATCTGTCCGACGAAAGCCGCCTGACCCTGGTCGATTTCTCCGCTGGCCGCGATACCGACGTCAACAAGTGGTCGCTGGAGTATGCGCAGGTGCGCGGCCCGCTGTCATGGCAGGGCGAATTCAGCGGCGCAACCTTCGATGATGGTGCCCAGCGCGGTGATGTGATGGCCGCCTACGGCATGCTCAGCTGGTTCGTCACCGGCGAGAGCCGTGCCTACGACCGCAAGACCGGCCGCTTCGCCCGGGTCAAGAACATCCGCCACAAGGCCGGTGCCTTCGAAGTGGCCCTGCGCTACGACCAGATGTGGGGCGCACAGCACCTCGATGGCCAACCCGAGCTGCGCCGAGGCAGCACCGAAGGCTGGACGCTGGGCGGCAACTGGTACCTGCGTGACAACCTGCGCTTCATGCTCAACGTGATCGAAAGCCGCAACCGCGACCGCTTGGCTGGCACCACGGTGGACCGCACGCGCGCGGTCACCGGACGCCTGCAGTTCGACTTCTAAACGCGTTCTTCCCGGGCGCGCACGCTCCCGGCCCCCTTCCACGTCCCACGTCCTGTTTCCTCTAGGAGTCCGCAGATGATGCTGAGCATCCTCGGCTTTGGCATGGTCATTACGTTCATGTACTTGATCATGAGCAAACGACTGTCGCCACTCGTTGCCCTGATCACCATTCCCATCATCTTCGCCCTGATCGGTGGCTTCGCTGCCGGCATCGACGAAATGATGCTGGAAGGCATCAAGAAGATCGCGCCGACCGGCGTGATGCTGATGTTCGCCATCCTCTACTTCGGCGTGATGATCGATGCGGGCCTGTTCGATCCGCTGGTGCGGATCATCCTGCGCTTCGTCAAGGGTGACCCGATGAAGATCGTGTTCGGTACCGCCGTGCTGGCGATGCTGATCTCGCTCGACGGCGATGGCTCGACCACCTACATGATCACCGTGTCGGCGATGCTGCCGCTGTACCAGCGACTCGGCATGAACGCGCTGAACATGACCTGCGTGACCATTCTCGCCGGTGGCGTGATGAACCTGACCCCGTGGGGTGGCCCGACCGCGCGCGCTGCCACCGCCCTGCACGTGGACCCGGCCGATGTGTTCGTGCCACTGATTCCGTCGATGGTGATCGCCTGCGCTGGCGTGCTGCTGCTGGCCTGGTACCTGGGCCTGAAGGAGCGTCGTCGCCTGGGCGTGGTGACCCTGCCCAAGGGCGGCAGCTGGATGGACAACAGCGTGTCCGACGACGGCAACACGCTGCCGACCGTGGAAGATGCCGAAGACACCAAGCGCCCCAAGCTGCTGTGGGTGAACCTGGTGCTGACCCTGGCCTTGATGAGCGCCCTCATCATCGGTGTGCTGCCGATGCCGGTGCTGTTCATGATCGGCTTCGCCATCGCACTGGTGATCAACTACCCGAACCTGGCCGAACAGCGCCGCCGCGTGGTCAGCCATGCCGGCAGCGTGTTGTCGGTGGTGGCGCTGATCTTCGCCGCAGGCATCTTCACCGGCATCCTCAACAACACCGGCATGGTCGAGGCGATGTCGCACAGCTTCCTGGCGATCATCCCAGACAGCTGGGGCCCGTACCTGGCGGTGATCACCGCCGTGGCCTCGATGCCGTTCACCTTCTTCATGTCCAACGACGCGTTCTACTTCGGCGTGCTGCCGATCCTGTCCGAGGCGGCCGGCAACTACGGCATCACCCCGGTGGAAATGGCCCGCGCGTCGCTGGCCGGGCAGCCGGTGCACCTGCTCAGCCCGCTGGTGCCTTCCACCTATCTGCTGGTGGGGCTGGCCAAGGTTGAATTCGCCGACCACCAGAAATTCACCCTGAAGTGGGCGATCGCCATTTCGCTGCTGCTGATGATCGGCGGCCTGTTGTTCGGGCTCTATCCCTTCACGGCCTGATTTCCTTACCAAGGAGCGTTCTGCAATGACTCTTCGCATCGCCTACGTCACCAGCGGGATGGGCAGTGTCGGCACTGCCATCTGCCAGAGCCTGGCCCGTTCCGGCCATACCGTGGTCGCCGGCTGCGCGCCCAACTCGCCGCGCAAGGCCAACTGGCTGCGCGAGCAGCGCGAACAGGGCTTTGATTTCATCGCCTCCGAAGGCAACGCCACCGATTGGGCGTCGACCACGGCGGCCTTCGCCAAGGTACGCGCCGAGGTCGGCGAGGTGGACGTGCTGGTCAACAACTCCGGCGGCAGCCGCGACCTGCTGTTCCGGCAGATGACGGTGGAGGACTGGAATGCAGTGATCGCCTCCAATCTCAATTCGCTGTTCAACCTGACCAAGCAGGTGGTCGATGGCATGGCCACGCGTGGCTGGGGCCGCATCATCAACATCGGTTCGGTCAGCGCCCACAAGGGCCAGATCGGCCAGGTGAACTACGCCACGGCAAAAGCCGCGATGCACGGTTTCAGCCGTGCGCTGGCCGCTGAAGTCGCCTCGCGCGGGGTCACCGTCAACACGCTGTCGCCGGGCTACATCGCCAGCCAGGCGATCAGCAGCTTCCCACCGGACGTGCTGGATCGACTGGCCGCGTCGGTACCGGTGCGGCGCCTGGGTCGCCCGGAAGAAGTGGCCGGCCTGTGTGCCTGGCTGGCTTCGGATGAAGCCTCCTACGTGACCGGTGCCGACTATCCGGTCAACGGTGGCCTGTACATGGGCTAGCCCTCTCCGCGCAGGGCGTGGGTCTGCTTCCCTCCCCCGATGGATTCACGCCCTGCGCGGCTTCTCCCACGACGCCGTTCGTTGGTTTTCCGTAAACAAGGTTTCATGTTCCGTTCGCATAGTGGCCATGCGCCGCGCCCCCCGGGCCGGTGACCATCCCCCATGCAATGGACCATCATGCAGACCCGATACCTGACGATCGCCGTGGCGATCGCGCTTTCCGCCGCCAGCGCCCACGCCGCTGAAGCCATCGACGCCACCGCCGATACCGCGCTGAGCGCGCAGACGCTGGATACGGTCTCGGTCATCGGCCAGGGCGAGACCCGCCAGGTGCAGCGCATCACCACCGTCGACAAGCAGGTGCTGCCGCCGGGTACCAGCGGCCAGAAGATCCTCGACCGCCTGCCGGGCGTGTCGGTGCAGTCCAACGATGCCTTCGGTGCGAATGAAGAATCGCAGACCATCAGCCTGCGCGGCTTCGACAAGAGCCGCCTGGGTTACACGCTGGACGGCATCCCGCTGGGCGACAACAGCTACGGCAACTACAACGGCCTGAGCATCGCCCGTGCACTGATCGCCGAGAACCTGGCTGGCGCCGAGCTGTCGCAGGGCATCGGCTCGCTGGGCGTGGCCTCGACCAGCAACCTTGGCGRCACCATCCAGTACTTCTCGATGGACCCGTCCACCGAATTCGGCGGCCGCGCCAGCATCACCGTCGGCGATGACAACCAGCGCCGCGGCTACCTGCGGGTGGACACCGGCGACATCAACGGCTTCTCGGCCTACGTGTCCGGCGTGCACCAGGACCAGGACATGTGGGCCGCGCCGTACCAGAACCAGACCACCCGCCAGTTCAATGCCAAGGCGGTATGGAACGTGGGCGACAACCGCTTCGGTGCCTTCGTCGCCACCTCGCGCGCCAGCCAGGCCAACTACGCCTACCTGTCCAAGGACATGCTGGCGCGCGGCCTGGGTTATGACTGGAACATCTATGCACCGGACTGGGATCGCGCCGTCGCGGCTGCATACTGCGCACCGGGCACCTACAACAAGGCACGCTGTGCGTTCAGCGGCGGCGTCAACAGCATCGACGATGCCTACTACCAGAGCCGTGCGCTGCGCGACGACAACCTGTATTCGATCGACGCCGACATCCGCCTGGGTGAACAGGGCCGCCTGAAACTGCTGGGCTACCACCACGAAAACCGTGGCCAGGGCCACTGGTGGGCACCGGGCCAGCCGTCCTACCCGGGCACCGACAGGATGCTGCCGATCTCGATCCGCAGCACCAACTACACCATCAACCGCGATGGCGTGACCGCTGCGCTGTCGTGGACGCTGGGCATCCACGAACTGGAAGCCGGTGTGTGGTACGAACAGAACGACCATAACGTCTCGCGCAACTTCTACTACATCAGCGGCCCGTTCCTGGACGACCTGTACCTGCAGAACCCGGACCGTCGCCTGTTCAACCAGGACTTCGACATCCGTACCCGCCAGTTCTATGTGCAGGACCGCATGCGCTTCCTCGACCAGCGCCTGACCGTGGACGTGGGCATCAAGAGCCCCAACACGCGCATGACTGCCAAGGCCCAGCCGGGCGTGGAAACCAGCATCGCCTCGGGTACGC
>NZ_JBFRFE010000003.1:0-25692 GCF_052114665.1 Stenotrophomonas sp. 2YAF22
GGTATGCCAGCGCCTGGGGCTCGAATGTCTCGTTCACGCCGGACAGCGGGCGTGCAGGCGCAGGTGCAGGTGAGTGGCACGGCGGCATTGACCAGCGACTATGTCTGGCGCGGCAGCTCGCAGAGCGAGGGCGATCCGGCCGCGCAGGTGGGGGCAAAGGTGACGGTGGGTTCGGGCTGGTATGCCAGCGCCTGGGGCTCGAATGTCTCGTTCACGCCGGACAGCGGGGCACGCAGCGAGTTCGATCTCGTCGCCGGCTGGTCGGGCGCGCTGTCGCCGGACTGGAGCCTGGATGCGAACCTCACCCGGTATGTCTATCCGGGCACCGGCCGCGCACTGGACTGGACCGAACTCAATGTCACCACCACCTGGAAGCAACGCGCCTGGCTGCAGGTTGCCCACTCCAACGATGCGCTGGCCGGCGGCCGTCGCGGCACCTACGCGCAGCTGGGCGTGCGGGTGCCGTTGAGCGAGCGCGTGCGGTTGGAAGCGGCGGTGGGGCAGTACTGGCTGGCTACCGCGCAGGGGCCGGACTACCTGCATGGCCAGCTCAGTGCCATCGCCACGCTGACGCCGGCCTGGGAACTGCGCGCCACCGTGCATGACACCGACAGCGCCGCCAAGCGGCTGTTCCCGGGCAATTCCGGTGGACGCTGGGAACTGGCGCTGCAGGGCAGCTTCTAGTCGGCCGATGTTGCCTGGCGTGTGCGCCAGGCACTGGGCAGCCACACCAGCAGGGCCAGTACCGCCACCGCAGTACCGGCCACGCACACGCCGGTCCAGCCGAAACGCTGGTAGACCTGCGCCGACAGCAGCGAGCCCAGCGAGCCACCGATGAAATAGCCGGTCATGTAACCGGCATTGAGGCGGTTGCGTGCCTCCGGCTGCAGCGCGTAGATCAGGTTCTGGTTGCTGACATGCAGCAGCTGCGCGGCCAGGTCCAGCACCACCACGCCGACCAGTAGCGCCAGCAGCGAGTGCGCCGACAATCCCAGAGGCAGCCAGGACAGCAGCAACAGCACCAGCGCAATGGCCGTGGCCCGGCCGGTCTGGCCACGATCCGACATGCGCCCGGCCAGGCCGGCAGCCAGCGTACCGGCGGCACCGACCAGCCCGAACAGGCCGATGGTGGCGTCGCTGTAGGCATACGGCGGCTGCGCCAGCAGGAATGCCAGTGGCGTCCAGAAGATCGCGAACATCGCAAAGCTGCACGCGCCGAGCAGTGTGCGTTGGCGCAGCACCGGTTCCTGCAGGAACAGCGTGCCGATCGAGCGCAGCAACGCGAAGTAGCCGAGCCCGGCAGTGTGGTGGAAACGCGGCAGGCCGCGATGCAGGGCCAGCGCGGTCAGCACCAGCGTACCTGCAGCGATCGCGTAGACCAGGCGCCAGTCGCCCAGGCTCGACAGCAGCCCGGCCACGGTGCGTGCCAGCAGGATGCCCAGCAGCAGCCCGCTCATCAGCGTGCCGACCACGCGGCCGCGATGCTCCGGTGCGGCCAGGGTGGCGGCGAACGGCACCAGTACCTGCGCCACCACCGAGAACAACCCGGTGATCGCTGTACCGGCCARCAGCCATGGCAACGACGGCGCGCACGCGCTGATCACCAGCCCGCTGGCTGACAACAAGGTCATCACCACGATCAGCCGGCGGCGCTCGAACAGATCACCCAACGGCACCAGCAGGATCAGGCCGGCCGCGTAGCTCAACTGCGCAGCGGTCACCACCATGCCGACCTGGCCGAAAGGCACGCCGAAGGCATCGGCGATGGTATGCAGCAACGGCTGCGCGTAGTAATTGCTGGCCACCGCGACGCCGGTGGCGACCGACATCAACAGGATCTGCCAGCGCTGCAGGGGAGGAAGGGAAGGGGACACGCGATGTTCCGTGAAGCAGGGCAGCACAGTGTCTGCCTGCTGCGGTCATGATGGAAATGAATCATCATCATCCCTGTCATCTGAAATTGAGATACCGGTGTGAACCTCAAGCAGCTCGAGTTCGCCGTGGCCCTGGCTGAAGAGGGCAACTTCACCCGTGCGGCCGCGCGCTGCCACGTCGTGCAGTCGGCCTTGAGCCACCAGATCGCCCATCTGGAGCAGGAGCTGGGCACGACGTTGTTCGAGCGGCTGCCGCGCCAGGTGCGCGCTACGGCCGCGGGCGAAGCGTTGCTGGTGCACGCCCGGCAGGTACTGGCCAGCCTGCGCCACCTGCGTGCCGACGTCGCTGCCGTCAGTGGTGAAGTGCGCGGCCTGCTGGCGATCGGGCAGATCTCGTCGCTGACCGGCATCGACGCGGTGGCCATGCTGRCTGCCTTCCAGCAGCAGCACCCGCAGGTCGAATTCCAGTTGCGGGTGGACAAGAGCGAAACCCTGCTGCAGCAGGTGCAGTCGCGTGCACTGGACGTGGCGCTGGTGGGGCTGGCGCCGTCGGCCGATCTTGAGGGCGTCTGCCACCAGATGCTGCAGGAAGAGGATCTGGTGGCCGTGCTGGCGCCGCAGCATCGGCTGGCCACGCGCCAGCGGCTGCCGTTGGCGGCGCTGCAGGATGAGGCCCTGGTCGATTTCCCGCGGGGGACCGGCGCGCGCCGGCAGACCGATGATGCGTTCGCCGCAGCGGGCCTGCCGCATCAGGTGCGTTTCGAGGTCAACCTGATGGAACTGGTCGAGCGCTTCGTCCGCCACGGCCTGGCGGTGGGCATCGTGCCGGTGCTGATCGCCGACGGTTTCGAAGGGGTGGTGCAGGTGCCGCTGCAACCGACCCCGACCCGGCGCGTACATCTGGTCTGGCAGCGCCTGCCGACGCCGGCCGCACGCGCCTTCGTCGATGCCGTGCTCAGCCGCGCAGGCGCAGGCTCAGGCCCTTGAGGAAGTTGCGCAGCATCTGGTCCAGGCAGCGCCGGTAGTTCTTGTGGCCGGGCTGGCGGAACAGCGCGCCGAGTTCGGATTTGGAGACATTGAAGCCGATGCTGGTGAAGATCTCCATCATGTCGACATCGCGCAGCTGGAAGGCCACGCGCAGCTTCTTCAACACCAGGTTGTTGTCGATGCGGGTTTCCACCGCGCGCGGCGCCTGGCCCTCATCGTGACCGCGCAGGTGCAGGATCAGGCCATCGAGGAAGTGCGCCAGCGCACTGTCGCTCATCGGCTGGAAACCCGGCTCGTCTTCACGCAGCAGCCAGGCCTTGGCCTGGTCGACATCCACTTCGAACGCCGGATCGGCCATCTGGCACAGGGTGACCACGTGGTGGTCGCCGAGGTCCAGGGAGTAGCGCACGCTGCGCAGTACATCATTATTGATCATGGCCCATTGTACCGGCCCTGCGGCTGTAACCGGACTGTCACCGGATTGCAGCATCGTGAGCGCTGTTCTGCAGGGATTCCCTCTGATGCGCCGGTACCTTCTCTCCATTCTTCTGGTCGCCAGCAGCTTCGCCGCCACCGCCCAGGACCGTTTCGTGCCCGTAGAGCAGCGTCTCAGCGCGGCCCAGCTGGCCGAAGTGGGCCTGGACACGACCCAGCTGCAGACCCTGAACCGTGTGCTGCGCGAGGCCGAGGCGTCGATGCCTGCCCCCGCCCGGGCGCCGGTTGCGGCCAACACCGGCGCGCCGTTGCCGGCCAACGTTCCCGCCCCGGCGGCGATGCACCTGGGCCTGGAAGAGGGCCCGGTCAGCGCCCGCGTGGTCGGCGACGTTGCCGGCTGGGAGCCGGGCACGGTGTTCACCCTCGACAACGGCCAGCAGTGGCAGGTGATGAAGGGCCAGATGAAGCTGCGCAAGACCCTGCAGGCACCGCAGATCGAGGTGATTCCGGGTATCGCCGGACGCTGGTTCCTGCAGGTCGACGAAGACCTGCCGAAGGCACGCGTGTTCCGCCTGCGCTGACCGCGCGCATCGCAGCAGGCCGATCAGGCAACGCAGCCGTGGACCGACGGTGCCAGAATGGCGGTCTGGTTTCCCACGGAGTTGTCTGATGACCCGAACCGTCCTGATTACCGGTGCCACTTCCGGCTTCGGCGCCGCTGCCGTACACCGCTTTGCCCAGGCGGGCTGGAAAGTGATCGCCACCGGCCGTCGCAGCGAACGCCTGCAGCCGCTGGTCGAGCGTTATGGCAAGGATGTGGTGCACGCGGCCGTGTTCGACGTGCGTGATCCGGTCGCGATGGAAGCGGCACTGCTGGCGCTGCCGCCGGCTTTCGGCGACATCGACCTGCTGGTCAACAATGCCGGTCTCGCCCAGGGCACCGCGCCGGCGCAGAGCGCCAGCCTGAAGGACTGGACGACGATGATCGACACCAACATCACCGCGCTGGTCACCCTGACCCATCGCCTGTTGCCGCAGCTGGTGGAGCGCAAGGGCGCCATCATCAACATTTCGTCGGTGGCCGGTGTCTATCCGTATCCGGGCGGCAACGCCTATGGCGGCACCAAGGCCTTCGTCAGCCAGTTCTCGCTGGGCCTGCGTTCGGACCTGCACGGTACCGGTGTACGCGTGACCACCATCGAACCGGGCATGGCCGAAACCGAGTTCACCGTGGTCCGCACCCATGGCGACCAGGTTGCGTCCGACAAGCTGTACACCGGCGCCAACCCGATGACCGCCGAAGACATCGCCGAGCATATCTTCTGGGTGGCGAGCCTGCCCCCGCACCTGAACATCAATCGCCTGGAACTGATGCCGGTCAGCCAGTCGTTCGCCGGTTTCCAGGTTGCCCGCGAGAGCTGATCCGCTGTCTGCAGCGTCGAGCCCGGCGCTGCACGGGCAAAAAAAAAGCCGGGCAATGCCCGGCTTTTTTCATCATGCCCGCACGCTTACTGCGCCTTGATCGCCATCGCCTGCAGGCCGGTGCCATCCAGCTTTTGCTTGGCTTCGGAAAGCTCACCGGCGGTGCCATAGGGCCCCATGCGTACGCGGTACACGGTCTTGCCGTTGATCTGCGCCGACTCCACGCGTGCTGCCAGGCCCATCATCGCCAGCTTGGCCTTGGTCGCTTCGGCATCGCCGGAAGCGCCGAATGCACCTGCCTGCAGGATGTAGCGGGCATTGTCGGCCGGTGCCGGGGCTGCTGCAGCGCTGGCGGTGGCCGGCGCGGTTTCGCTGCGTGCCGCAGGAGCGGCGGCAACGGTGCTGGCGCTGGCCGGCGCGGTGGTGGCGGCCGCTGGCGTGGCGGTCGTCGGACGTTCACTCACCGGCGTCGGCAGCGGACGGCTGGTGGCGGTCACCGGGGCGGTGCTGGCAACGCTTGCAGTCGCCGCAGGTGCCGTGGCCGCAACCGCCGGCACCGGCTTGCCTTCCAGTGCTGCCTGCGCGCGTTGCGCTTCGGCCTTGCTCCGGCGCTGTTCCTCGGCGCGCGCGCTGGCGGCCAGTTCGGCGTCGGACATCTCCACTTCCTTGCCAGGCAGCAGGGTGTAGAAATCGTACTGGGTGGCCGCCGGCTTTTCCGGCTCAGCCGGCTTCGGCGTGGCCGGCTGTGCAGCCGGCTGGGTGCCGACATCGCTTTCGCCATCGGCTACCGGCGCCGGCTGCGCGTTCGGGTTCGGCTGCGGACCGGCGCGCAGGAAGCCATCGCCCTCGCCCTTGAACAGGTTCGGCGCCGCCAGGAACACCACGGCGGCGATCGCCACGCCGGCAACCAGCCACACCCATCCGGGCGTGCCTTGGCTGCTGTTGCGCCGAGCCTGTGTCTTGCCGCGTCGTGCTGCCATGTCTACTGCGTCTCCTGAGACTTACATTTTTTCCGGGGCGGAAACGCCCAGGAGGTCGAGGCCATTGGCCAGTACCTGGCGCGCCGCGCAGGCCAGGGTCAACTTGGCATTGCGATCGGTCGCGTCATCCACCAGCACCGGTGTCCCGTGATACCACGTGTGGAACGCGTGCGCCAATTCGCGCAGGTACTGCGCGACCTGGTGCGGTTCCAGCGCCACACCGGCCGCTTCCACCACTTCCGGATAACGCGAGATCTCGTTCATCAGGGCCAGCGATGCGTCATCGGCCAGGCGGCCCAGGTTGGACAGACCGGTGCCCTGTTCGTAGACCAGGCCCTTCTCCTGCGCCTGGCGCAGCAGGCTGCAGACACGGGCATGCGCGTACTGCACGTAGAACACCGGGTTGTCGTTGCTCTGCTGACGGGCCAGATCGATGTCGAAGGTCAGCTGCGAATCGGGCTTGCGCGCGATCAGGAACCAGCGGGTCGCGTCGCGGCCGGCTTCTTCGATGAGGTCGCGCAGGGTGAAGTAGCTGCCGGCACGCTTGGACAGCTTCACTTCCTCGCCGCCGCGCATGACGGTGACCATCTGGTGCAGCACGTACTCCGGCCAGCCCTGCGGGATGCCCACTTCCATGGCCTGCAGGCCGGCACGCACGCGCGCCAGYGAACCGTGGTGGTCCGCGCCCAGCTCGGTGATCGCACGCTCATAGCCGCGCTGCCACTTCGACAGGTGGTAGGCCACGTCCGGCACGAAGTAGGTGAAGGTGCCGTCGGACTTGCGCATGACGCGGTCCTTGTCGTCACCGAAGTCGGTGCTGCGCAGCCACAGCGCACCGCCTTCTTCATAGGTATGGCCCGACGCCTGCAGCTTGGCCACCGCCTCGGCCACCTTGCCATCGGCGTACAGCGAGCTTTCCAGGAAGTAGATGTCGAAATCCACGCCGAACGCGGCCAGGTCCAGGTTCTGCTCGTTGCGCAGGTAGGCCACGGCGAAGCGACGGATCGCCTGCATGTCGTCCGGGTCCTTGGCGCCGACCACGAGGGTGCCTTCCAGGTCGACGCTGGCGCCGGTCATGTAGGCACGTGCCACATCGGCGATGTAGTCGCCGCGGTAGCCGCCTTCCGGCCAGCCTTCCTGGTCCGGAGCGATGCCCTTCACTCGTGCCTGGGTCGACASCGCCAGGTTSTCGATCTGCACGCCGGCATCGTTGTAGTAGAACTCGCGCTTGGCGTTCCAGCCATTGACATCGAGTACGCGTGCCACGCAGTCGCCGATGGCCGCTGCGCGGCCGTGGCCGACATGCAACGGACCGGTCGGGTTGGCCGACACATACTCCACGCCCACCGTGCGGCCATTGCCGGACAGGTTGCGGCCGTAATCGGCGCCTTCCTTGATCACGGTGACGGCTTCACGCTGGTACGCGGCCGGTGCCAGGTGGAAATTGATGAAGCCCGGGCCGGCGATCTCGACCTTGCTGACGTCTTCGCTGCGCGGCAGCGCCTCGACAAGCGCCTGTGCCAATGCGCGCGGATTGCTGCGCGCGGCTTTGGCCAGCAGCATCGCGGCGTTGGTAGCGAAGTCGCCATGGTCGCGGGTCTTCGGGCGCTCGACCACGAAGTCCGGCGGCAGGGAGTCGACGGGCAGGGTGCCATTGGCGCGCAAGGCTTCGATGCCTTGGCTGATCAGGGCGCGGAGGAGATTTTTCACGAGGCCTGCTGTGAGAATGAGCGGCGGAATCGCCCATTTTAGCGCAGATGCCGGTCGCAACGCTGACCGAGGCCTGCCTGCCAGGGCACGCGGAGCCGCCTGCTGCTGCGGGGCTCATCGCATCGGTCGGGCTCGAAGCGGCGGTAGAAGACCCCGTTCAGCAAACGAAACGGGACGCCCCTCGCCCACCACGAAGTGGTCCAGCAGGCGGACGTCGACCAGTGCGAGGGCCCGTTGCAGCTCCTCGGTGATCTGCGCGTCGGCCGTCGACGGTTCCGGATCGCCGGAGGGATGGTTATGGCTGAGGATGACCGCGGCGGCGTTGTGCAGCAGCGCTCTGCGCACCACTTCGCGGGGATAGACCGGGGCTGCGTTTATCGTTCCGGCGAACAGTTCCTCGCAGGCGATCAGGCGGTGGCGGTTGTCCAGGAACAGCACCACGAACAGTTCGCGTGCCTGCCCGCGCAGGCGGTGCTGCAGGTAGCGGCCGACGGCGGCAGGGTTGTCGCCGACGGCTTCGCCCTGCTGCAGTTCAGCGGCCAGATAGCGGTGGGCCAGTTCCAGCCCCGCAGCCAGCGTGCAGCTGCGCGCCGGCCCCAAACCGGGAAGTCTCGACAGTTCGCGGGCGGGGCGGTCCAGCAGCACCCGCAGTGGACCGTGGGCGAGCAACAGGTCGCGCGCAGTCTGTACCGCGTCCCGGCCGCCAATGCCGGAACCCAGGAACAGGGCCAGCAGTTCGGCGTCGGACAGTGACGCGGGACCCCGGGCCAGCAGCTTCTCGCGGGGGCGCTCTTCTTCGGGCCATTCATGGATGGGCATGGCTCCCATCATGGCGATCCTCGCCGGCCGGCCCCATAAGCCCTTGCCGTGCCCGTGGGTCGGTCAAGTCCTCAGTCGCGGCGGGTCTGCAGGTAGTCGTAGAGCTCCTGGTTCGTCTGCAGGCCCAGTTTGCGCATGGCTTCGGCTTTCTGCCGGCTGATCGTCTTCGGGCTGCGCCCGCTGCGGTCGGCGATGGCATTGATGCTCAGGCCGTCGGTCAGCAGTTGAAGCACTTCCAGTTCGCGTGTCGACAACGCGGCCGGCGGGTGCGGAAACAGCAGATCGCGCGCCTGCAGGTGGCGCCGCAGGTGATGGGAGACGAATACCTGGCCTGCCATGGCCGCATGCAGAGCCTGGGCCAGCTCGGGGAAGTCGGCGCTCTTGTCGACCAGGCCGTGTACGCCATCGCGTAGCAGGCCATCGAGCAGCCCCGGGTGCCTGGCCCCGGTCAGCACCACCACGGGAAGGCCGGGGTGGCGTTCGCGCAGCACGGCCAGCAGTTCGGGACCATCCGGGCCGGGGCCGGGCATGGACAGGTCGGTGAGTACGGCATGGCAGGGCTCCTGTACCAGCAGCTGCAGCAGCCCGGCGCCGTCAGCGGCGGCTCCGGCTACATCCATCTGGTGACGCTCAAGCACGATTCGGATGCCGTGCAGGACGACCGGATGGTCGTCGGCAATGATGATGCGCGGTTGCACGGGGAACTCCTCGGAAATCGAACGGCACACCAGGGTGGCCAGTGACGATTCTGCAAAGCGTGGACGGGAAGAGGTATAGGAAAGTTCCGAAACGGCGTGCCGCAAACGCGGAAAACTCCCCGGACCACCGCCCATGTGCTGATAGCCGCCCGCTATGTGCTGCGTGCACCAGGACGTTGCTGGCCTTCGGGTAAGCTAACGCCCTCGTTTGCACAGGAATTCCAGGTGGCTGATTCTCCCAACGCTTCCCCGACGCGGATCCGCGCGCTGGAAGGCCAGAAACTGCTCTTGTGTGTCGGCGGCGGGATCGCGGCGTACAAGGCCCTGGAACTGGTCCGGCGCCTGCGTGATGCCGGTGCGCTGGTTCAGGTGGCGATGACGGCCGGCGCCCAGCAGTTCGTCACGCCGCTCAGCTTCCAGGCCCTTTCCGGCCAGCCGACCCGCACCACGTTGTGGGACAGCGCTGCCGAACAGGCCATGGGCCACATTGAACTGGCACGCTGGGCCGATCGCATCGTGATCGCGCCGGGCACGGCCGATCTGCTGGCACGCCTGGCCCAGGGCCACGCCGACGACCTCGTCAGCACTTTGTGCCTGGCCAGCACCGCGCCGCTGACCGTGTGCCCGGCGATGAACCATCGGATGTGGCTGCATCCGGCCACCCAGGCCAATATCGCCCTGCTGCGCCAGCGTGGCGCGCAGGTGATCGGTCCGGTCGATGGGCCGCTGGCCGAAGGCGAGTCCGGCCCTGGCCGTTTGGCCGAACCGGGCGACATCGTCGCCGCCCTGGTTGCCAACGGCAGCGCTGGACCGGCTGCTGGAGCGGCACCGGAAACGCGCGCCCTGCAGGGCCTGCGCCTGCTGATCAGCGCTGGCCCGACCTATGAAGACATCGATCCGGTGCGTTATGTGGGCAACCGCAGCAGCGGCAAGATGGGTTACGCCCTGGCCGCCGCCGCCGCCGGGCTGGGTGCCCAGGTGGTGCTGGTCAGTGGCCCGGTGCAGTTGCCGACGCCGGCCGGCGTGCAACGCATTGATGTGCGCTCTGCCGCGCAGATGCGCGAAGCGGTGCTGAATGCGCTGCCGGCCGACATCTATATTGGTGCTGCCGCCGTTTCCGATTACACCCCGCGCCAGGTCGCCGCGCAGAAGTTGAAGAAGACCGCCGACAGCCAGTCGCTGGTGATCGAGCTGGTGCGCACCCCGGACATCCTGGCCGAGGTTGCCGCGCAGACGCAGTCGTTGAAGCTGGTGGTCGGCTTTGCCGCCGAGACCCACGATGTGGAGAAGTACGCGCGCGGCAAACTGGTCGACAAGCGCCTGGATCTGGTGATCGCCAACCAGGTGGGCATCAGCGGCGGTGGTTTCGAAAGCGACAACAACGCCGCCACGGCCTTCTGGCAGGATGGCGAACAGGTATTCCCGGCTACTTCCAAGCGTGAGCTGGCCGAACAACTGCTGGCGCTGATCGCGCGGAGACTTCAGGCATGACCGAGGCAAACAACACCCACGGATTCTTCCCGCAACCGTTGCAGGTCAAGCTGCTCGACCCGCGCTTCGGCGACAGCTGGCCGCTGCCGGCCTATGCCACCGAAGCCAGCGCCGGCATGGATCTGCGCGCGGCGCTGGAAACCGCGCTGACCCTGCAGCCGGGCGATACCGCACTGGTCCCCAGCGGGCTGGCCATCCATATCGCCGACCCGCATCTGTGTGCGGTGATCCTGCCGCGTTCGGGCCTGGGCCACCGCCATGGCATCGTGCTTGGCAATGGCACCGGCCTGATCGACGCCGACTACCAGGGGCCGCTGCTGATCAGTGTCTGGAACCGTGGCCGCGAGGTCTTCACCATCGAGCCGGGCGATCGCATCGCGCAGTTGGTGGTCGTGCCGATTGCCCGCGTCAGCCTGCAGGTGGTGGATACTTTCACCGACAGCGTGCGGGGAACGGGTGGATTCGGCCATACCGGGGTGCGTTGACAGGGGACATCGATGAGCGGCATCGGGGAAGCACAGCGGGGAAAGTCGTTGGGACGGAGCGCGCCATTGCTGGGTGTGCTGCTGGTACTGCTGGCCGCTTGGTTCGGCTGGAGCGCGGTACAGCAGTGGCGGCAGGCGGCCAGCGGGGAAGCGCTGGAACAGGCGCGCGACCAGGCCGTGCAAGGGCTGCAGCAGGCTGCCGCTGGCCAGCTGCAGCAGCTGCAGCAGCAGTTGAAGGGCGACCGCGTCCAGCAGGCGCTGCAGGCCGGTGATGCGGCCGGTGCCGCGCTGGCGCTGCGGGAAAGCTGGACCGGCGTCGAACAAGTGGAAGTGCTGGGCGCTGACCTGGCCGCAGGCTATGCCGATGCGGCCACCTTTGGATACGCACGCCTGGCCCYGCTGGAATCGGCGCTGGCAGATGGCAAGCCGGCGCTGCGGGTGATCCGCGATGGCGGCGGCAACCGCCTGGGTCTGGCCGCGCCGGTACAGCTGGCTGGCGTCGGACCGGCGGTGGTCTATGTCCGCCAGCCGCTGCTGCGGTTGACCGCGCCGCTGGATCAGGTACACGCCCCCGGCAATGGTTTCCTGGCGCTGCGCCAGGGAGCGCACAACATCGTGGCGCAGGGTGATAGCGGCCTGTCCGAGAGCGCCGAGGCAATGGCGCGCCCGGTGGCCGGCACCCCGCTGCGACTGACCGCCGGGGTACCCAACGTGGAACCCGGTCCGCTGGGGCTGGGAGCCCTCGCCAGCGCGATTGTCGCCCTGCTGCTGGCTTTCATCGCGGTACTGCTGGTGGTAGGCCGTGGCCGATTGCCAACGTCGCTGCCGCTGCCCAGCCGCCGCAGCGCAGTGACCGACGCCGATCACGGCCCGACCCTGCGTGAAAGCCTGCAGATGGTCCCGCCGACGGTGCCCAGCGAGGCGCTGTCCGAGGCGGTGCCGCCTCCGCCGCCACCCGTCCCCGCCGAGGAGCTGGCTGCAGGCATCTTCCGCGCGTACGACATCCGCGGCGTGGTCGGCAGTGAGCTGACCGCGCGCACCGCCGCGCTGATCGGCCAGGCGATCGGCACCGTCGCCCTTGAGCAGGGCCTGCGCGAGGTGGTGATCGGCCGTGATGGCCGCCTGTCTGGTCCCGAGCTGTCAGCCGGGCTGGCCGAAGGCCTGCGGCGTGCCGGCTGTGCGGTCATCGATATCGGCCTGGCGCCGACCCCGGTGGTGTATTTCGCCGCCTTCCATCTGCGCACCGGTACCTGCGTAGCGGTCACCGGCAGCCACAATCCGCCGGACTACAACGGTTTCAAGATCGTCATCGGTGGTGAGACCTTGTCTGGTGATGCGATCACCGACCTCTACCAGCGCATTGTCGAAGGCCGTCTGGTGCAGGCTGCGGAACCGGGTGACTACCAGCAGCGCGAGGTCAGCGCCGACTACATCCAGCGTATTGCCGATGACGTGCAGCTGGACCGCCCACTGAAGGTCGTCGCCGATGCAGGCAACGGCGTGGCGGGTGCCTTCGCACCGCAGCTGCTGGAAGCGATCGGCGCCGAAGTCATTCCGTTGTACTGCGATGTCGACGGCACCTTCCCCAACCATCACCCCGATCCCAGCGAACCGGCCAACCTGGAAGACCTGGTGCAGACGGTCAAGCGCTTTGGCGCCGACCTCGGTGTGGCGTTCGATGGTGACGGTGATCGCCTTGGCGTGGTCACCGGTGAGGGCAAGATCATTTATGCCGACCGCCTGCTGATGCTGTTCGCCGCCGATGTGCTGATGCGCAACCCGGGCGCGATGGTGATCTACGACGTGAAGTGCACCGGCAAGTTGTCCGATCACGTGCTGCGCAATGGCGGCAGTCCGTTGATGTGGAAGACCGGGCACTCGCTGATGAAGGCGAAGATGCGCGAGACCGACGCCGAACTGGCGGGCGAGATGAGCGGCCACTTCTTCTTCAAGGAACGCTGGTTCGGCTTCGACGATGGCCTGTACGCCGCTGCGCGCCTGCTGGAGATCCTCGCCCAGCGCGAGGAAACGCCGGACGAGGTGCTGGCCGAGCTGCCGGAAATGGTAGCCACGCCGGAGCTGAAGGTGCCGGTGGCCGAGGGCACCCCGCATGCGTTGGTGGCGATGCTGGTGGCCGCTGCGCAGTCGCCTGACAACCCGTATGTCGGCGGTCGCCTGTCGACCATCGACGGCCTGCGGGTGGACTTCGCCGACGGCTGGGGCCTGGTTCGCGCGTCCAACACCACGCCGGTGCTGGTGCTGCGTTTCGAAGGCAACGACGAAGCAGCACTGGAGCGTATCCAGGCGCTGTTCCGCAGCCAGCTGCAGCCGGTGCTGGGCGACATCCCGCTGGGATTCTGAGGTGGCGCCGGGCTGCGCCCGGCACGCCCTGCTCGGCTGCTCTCGGTAGGTGTCGACCTTGGTCGACACGGTAGATCCACGCCATGCGTGGATGTTCTTCGATGAATTGTCGAAATTTTCGATTTCGATGGATGTCCATCCACGCATGGCGTGGATCTACTTGTCTGGTGGGTGCCGACCGTTGGTCGGCACGCCTCACCCCTTGAACCGCAATCCCACGCCCGGTTCGGTGAACAGGTAGCGTGAATCCAGTGCCGAGTCGCCCAGCTTGTGCCGCAGCTTGCCGACCAGGATGCGCAGGTAGTGGGTGTCGTGCTGGTGGGTGGGTCCCCAGATTTCCTGCAGGATCTGCGGTTGCGTCACCACCCGCCCGGCATTGCGCAGCAGCAGCGACAACAGCGCGTACTCCTTGCGGGTCAACGCCACCAGCTCGCCGTCGATCGCCACTTCACGGCGCACCAGATCCACGTGCAGGTGGCCATCGTCGAACACCGGCGGCGTGCCATCGGTCGGCACGCTGCGTGTGCGCAGCAGCGCCCGCACCCGCGCCATCAGCTCCTGGGTACCGAAGGGTTTGGTCACGTAGTCGTTGGCGCCGTTGTCCAGTGCACGCACCTTCTCGGTTTCGCCGGCACGCACGGTCAGCATGATCACCGGCACCTGGCTCCACTGCCGCAGCTGCTCCAGCACCTCGTGGCCTTCCATGTCCGGCAGGCCGATGTCCAGGATCACCAGGTCCATGTCCTCGCTGGCGGCCATCTGCAGGCCTTCCTGGCCGGTTGCGGCCTGGCGCACCTGGTAGCCCTGCGCGCGCAGGCTGATGTCCAGGAACCGGCGAATCTGGGTTTCATCGTCGATCACCAGCACGCGCGGGGCCGGCGTGCTGGCATCAGTCGGGGTCGGACTCATCGTGGGAGGCTGGCTTGAGCAGGGGCAGGGTGATGCGGATCAGGGTACCGCGACCGTCGCGCCCGGGCAGCGCCTGCACGCTGCCGCCGTGTGCGCCGATCATGCCCTGGCAGATGGTCAGGCCCAGGCCGGTGCCGTGGCGGCCGCGGTCGCCGCGTTCGACGCTGTAGAACATGTCGAAGATGCGCGCGCGCTCGTCGTCGGGAATGCCGGGGCCGGCATCGATCACGTCGATGCGCAGCTGACCGTCCAGTTCGCGCGCCAGCACCTGCACGGCGGCATCGGCTGGCGAGAACTTGGCGGCGTTCTCCATCACGTTGAACACCGCCTGTTCCACCAGCGCCGGATGCACCCAGATCGGTGCCAGCGTTGCCGGAATATCCAGCTCCAGCCGTACCTTCGGCTGGTAGCGCTGCAGGCGACGGGCGGCCGAACCGATCAGCTCGTCCACGCCTATCCAGTCGCGGTTGATCTTCAGGCCCTCGTGGCCCAACCGGGTCATGTCCAGCAGGTTCTGGATGTAGCGGTCCAGGCGCTCGCCTTCGACCAGGATGGTGTCCAGCAACGCGCGGCGGTCGGCCAGATCCATCGCCGTACCGTAGCTGGCCAGGCTGTCGGCCGAGCCGATCATCGCTGCCAGCGGCGAACGCAGGTCGTGCGACACCGAAGAAAGCAGGGCAGAGCGCAGCCGCTCGGTCTCGTTGCTCACATGCGCCTGTTCCAGCTCGGCCACCAGGCGCGTGCGCAACGCGGCCTGGGCGATGTCGTCGACCATCGCTTCGGCCAGCTGGCGCTGTTCGGGCAGCAGCCGCGCCTGCGCACCCGGCAGGTACAGGCCGGCCACGCCGATTGCACGGTCTTCGCCGTCCAGCAGCGGCAGGAACCACCACTGCGCACCTGCCAGGGTATCGGTGAAACGGCCACTGGGCTGGCCATGGCGCAGGGCCCAGTCGGCCGCCGCCAGATCGGTGTCACCGGGCAGGTGACGGCCACCGGCCGCGATATCGGCGCCGATCCGCAGCCATGCCGGAACATCCATGGCCTGTTCCAATGCCTGCCGCCCGGCCTGCGCCACTTCACCGTTGCCAGCCGCACTGGCCAGTTGCCGGCCCAACTGTTGACGCGCGCGCGCATGGCGGTTGGCCGCCCGCAGGGCGATCACCTGCATGCGCAGGCGCGAGGCCAGACGCCCGGCCACCAGCGCCGCCGCCAGGAACAGGAACACGGTGATCACGCCCTGTCGCGCGCCGATGGCGAAGGTGAAGCGCGGCGCGATGAACAGGAAGTTGTAGGCAAGGAAACACAGGATCGCCGCCATCACCGCGACGCTGGCACGGGTACGTGCAGCCACCAGCACCACCGCCACGATGAACACCATCGACAGATCGGCCATGCCCACCCAGCGTTCGACCAGCCATGCCACCGCGCAGGCGAGGGCGGTGGCGATCAGGGCCTGCAACGGTTCGTGGCTGACCCCGCGCATCGGTGGCAGCAGGCCCTCTCGACGGGAACGCGCACGCGCCTGCGGCGTGCTGATGATGGTGATCTCGTAGTGCGCGCCGCGCTGGATCAGCTGCTGGGTCAGGGTGCGGTTGAACATCCGCGCCAGCGGCCGTTCGCGGGTACGGCCCAGTACCAGCGTCGATACGCCGTTGTGCGCGGCGTGGTCGAGCAATGCATCGGCGATGCTTGAACCGTGCAGCAGCTCGGCTTCGCCGCCGAGGCGGCGGGCCAGCGCGAACGCAGCATCGATCTCGCGCCGGGTCGCTTCGTCCTGGCGGCGTCCCTGCACCGTCACTACCGTCCACGGTGCATCGCGGCGTTCGGCGATGCGTCGGGCCACCCGCACCAGGTATTCGCTCTGGCCACCGCCATCGATTGCCACCAGCACGCCACGCCGCAGCGGCAGATTGCTCTCGCCGCGCGCGGCGCGTGCTTCGCGCAGGCTGCTGTCGACACGGTCGGCGGCCTCCTGCATCGCCAGCTCGCGCAATGCAGTCAGATTGGCCGGGGAGAAGAACGCCTGCAGCGCCTGCGCGGCCTGCTCAGGCACGTACACCTTGCCCTGCTGCAGGCGCGCGATCAGTTCGCGCGGCGGCAGGTCGACCAGCACGATGTCATGCAGGCGGTCGAGTACGCCATCGGGCACGGTCTCGCTGACACGCACGCCGGTGATGCGCATCACCACATCGTTGAGGCTTTCCAGATGCTGGATGTTGACCGTGGTCCAGACGTCGATGCCGGCGTCCAGCAGTTCCATCACGTCCTGCCAGCGCCGTTCGTGGCGGCTGCCCGGCGCATTGCGATGGGCCAGCTCGTCCACCAGCACCAGCGCTGGTTTCCTCGCCAGCACGGCGTCCAGGTCCATCTCCTGCAGGTCGTGGCCATGGTAGGCCACGTCCTTCAGCGGCAGCCGTGGCAGGCCTTCCAGCAGGGCCTGGGTATCGGCACGGCCGTGGGTCTCCACCAGCCCGACCACCAGGTCCACGCCACGGCGCAGCTGTTCCTGCGCGCGGGTCAGCATGGCGTAGGTCTTGCCGACGCCGGGCGCAGCGCCCAGGAACACGGTGAGCTTGCCACCGGCTTCGCGTTGCAGTCCTTCCACCAGGGCGTTGGCCTGGCGGGTCCGCAGATCAGTCATGGGAGCCGCTGTCATGGCCGCCATTGTGCGCGCAGCGGGTGCAGCCCTGCATCACGGCGCGCGTGCCGCGTGGTCCAGCGCGAAGTTCAGCGTCACCACGTTCACCCGTGGCTGGCCGAATACGCCCCATTGCCGGCCCTGCGTGTTGGCCTTCACCAATGCCTGTACCTGCTCGACGGGCAGGCCACGTGCACGCGCCACCCGGGCCACCTGCAGCTGCGCTGCCGCCGGCGACAACTGCGGATCCAGGCCGCCGCCGGACTGGGTGACCAGATCGGCAGGAACCTGCGCGGGCGTTACGCCTTCGCGCGCGGCCACTGCTGCGGTGCTCGCCGCCACACGCTCGGCCAGCGCCGGGTTGCTGCGGGCAAGGTTGGAACCGGCTGCCGCCATCGGGTCGTAGTTGGCGGCCGACGGTCGCGCCTGGAAGTAGCCATCGCCGGTGAAGGGCTGCGACAGCCATGCCGACGCACGCACCTGACCGCTGCCATCGCGCAGCAGGCTGCCTTCGGCCTGCGCCGGGAAGGACAGGCCGGCAAAACCGGTGGCGATGCCGGCGTAGACCGCACCGGCCAGCAGCAGGGTGGCCACGCCCAGGCCGATGGCCGGGCGCCAGTTGGCGCCATCCTGCAGCGTGGCCACGCGTGCCTCGCGCTTCAGCTCGCGGGAAAGGGAAGGGGAGTCAGAACGGTTCATGCGCCGAATACCAGGACAAGAAGAAGGTCGATCAATTTGATCGCCGCGAACGGCAGCAGCACGCCACCCAGGCCGTACACCAGCATGTTCCGGCGCAGCAGCGCCGTTGCCGTGGCCGGGCGGAAGCGCACACCGCGCAGTGCCAGCGGGATCAGGGCGGGAATCACCAGGGCATTGAAGATCAGCGCCGCCAGTACCGCGTTGCGCGGGCTCGACAGCTGCATCACGTTCAGCGCGGCCATCGCAGGCACGGTGGCGGCAAACAACGCCGGCAGGATCGCGAAGTACTTGGACACATCGTTGGCCAGTGAGAACGTGGTCAGCGCGCCGCGGGTGATCAGCTGCTGCTTGCCCACCTCCACCACTGCCAGCAGCTTGGCCGGATCCGAATCCAGATCGACCATGTTGCCGGCTTCCTTGGCCGCCTGCGTACCCGAATTCATCGCCAGGCCGATGTCGGCCTGGGCCAGCGCCGGCGCATCGTTGGTACCGTCGCCGACCATCGCCACCAGGCGGCCACCGGCCTGCTCGGCACGGATGCGGGCCAGCTTGTCCTCGGGCCGTGCCTCGGCGATGTAGTCATCCACGCCGGCTTCGGCGGCGATCGCAGCAGCCGTCAGTGGGTTGTCGCCGGTGATCATCACCGTGCGGATGCCCATCGCCCGCAGCTGTGCGAACTTCTCGCGCATGCCGTGCTTGACCACGTCCGACAGCTCGATCACGCCCAGCACATGGCGACCCTCGGCCACCACCAGCGGCGTGGCACCGTTGCGTGCGACCTGGTCCACGCGCCCGGCCAGTTCGGCCGGTACGGTGCCGCCAAGTGCCTGCACATGGGCGCGGATCGCATCGGCAGCGCCCTTGCGGATCTGCCGGCCGTGCATCAGGTCGACACCGGACATGCGGGTCTGCGCACTGAAGGCCAGGTAGTCGGCCTGGTCCGGCTCGGCGGTGGTGCAGCCCTGCTCGCGGGCCAGGCGCACGATCGACTTGCCTTCCGGGGTCGGGTCGGCCAGCGATGACAGCAGTGCCGCCTCACGCAGCTGGTCGGCGTCGATCCCGGCCAATGCATGGAAGTGGCTGGCCTGGCGGTCGCCGTAGGTGATGGTGCCGGTCTTGTCGAGCAGCAGCACGTCGACGTCACCAGCCACTTCCACCGCCTTGCCCGACTTGGCCAGCACGTTGGCGGCCAGCGCACGGTTCATGCCAGCGATGCCGATGGCCGGCAGCAGGCCACCAATGGTGGTCGGGATCAGGCACACCAGCAGCGCGATCAGCAGCAGCGGATCCACCTTGACGCCCACCGAGGCACCGATCGCCGGCAGCGTCGCCACCACTACCAGGAAGGTCAGCGTCATTGCCGCCAGCAGCAGGGTCAGCGCGATCTCATTCGGCGTTTTCTGCCGGTTGGCGCCTTCCACCAGCGCGATCATGCGGTCCAGGAAGCTGTGCCCCGGCTCGGCGGTGATGCGTACGACGATCTGGTCGGACAGCACCTTGGTGCCGCCGATCACGCCGGAGCGATCAGTACCCGCCTCGCGCAGCACCGGTGCCGACTCGCCGGTTACCGCCGCTTCGTTGATGGTGGCCAGGCCCTGCACGATCTCGCCGTCGGCCGGCACCAGTTCGCCAGCACTGACGATCACGTGGTCACCGGGGCGCAGTTCCGCAGCGGGCACCTGGGTTTCGCTGGCACCGGCCTGCGCCGACGCCAGACGACGCGCCACCAGGTCCTGGCGGGCGCGGCGCAGCGAGGCGGCCTGGCCACGGCCACGTGCTTCGGCCACGGCCTCGGCGAAGTTGCCGAACAGCACGGTGACCAGCAGGATCGCGGTCACCGCCAGGCCGAAGCCCAGCGGCGCATTGCCGGTCAGGGTGATGATCGCGGCGACGATCGTGCCGGCCATCACCACCGCCATCACCGGGCTGCGCACCAGATGCATCGGCGACAGCTTGCGTACGGCCTCGATGAGCGCGCGGCGCAGGCCGGCGGCATCGAGCAGGGCCGGGCGGGAAGCCACGGAAGAGGAACGGTTTGCGGTTGCGTGACTACTCATGGGGTGTCCTCAGTGCAGTCCCAGGCTCAGGTGGTCGGCGATCGGGCCGAGTACCAGCGCCGGCATGAACTGCAGCACGGTCAGGATGACGATCACCGAGACCAGGGTCAGGGCGAACGTCGGGGTTTCGATCTGCAGGCTGCCGGCCGACTCAGGGGCCTGCCGCTTGGCGGCCAGCTGTGCGGCCACCACCAGCGGGATGATCAGCAGCGGGAAGCGGCCCAGCAGCAGCACCAGCGAGCAGCTCAGGTTCCACCAGGGCGTGGYGTCACCCAGTCCCTCGAAGCCCGAGCCGTTGTTGGCGTAGGCCGAGACGTACTCGTAGAACACCTGGCTGATGCCGTGGAAGCCGGGATTGGAGGTGCCGGCCAGACCGGGCACGGCCAGCGTGATCGCGGTGAACAGCAGCAGCGTGATCGGCTGCAGCAGCACCAGCAGGGCCAGCAGGCGCACCTGCGGCGTTTCCAGCTTGCGGCCGAACAGTTCCGGTGTACGGCCGGTCATCAGCCCGGCCAGGAACACACCCAGCAGCAGGTACACGATGAACTGCTGCAGGCCGCAGCCGATGCCGCCCCAGATCGCGCTGACCAGCATGTTGACCATCGCCAGGCCGCCAGACAGCGGGCTCAGCGAATCGTGCATGCCGTTGACCGAACCGTTGGAGACCTGGGTGGTCACCGCCGCCCACAGCGCGGTGCCATCGGCGCCGAAGCGTACTTCCTTGCCTTCCATCAGCAGCGGCGTGGCCGCGCTGGCGCTATGGCCCTCGCTCCACACCATCGCACCGGTGGACAGCAGCGACATGCCGAGCATGCAGCTGAACACCAGCGCGCCGAAACGACGGCGCCCGGTGAACGCGCCGATCATGAAGATCACCGCCATCGGCACCAGCAGGATGCCGATCACTTCCAGCATGTTCGACACCGGGGTCGGGTTCTCCAGCGGGAAGCTGCTGTTCGGGCCATACCAGCCGCCACCATTGGCACCCAACTGTTTGGCCGCGACCATCGCCGCAACCGGGCCCAGCGGCAGCTTCTGCTGCGCCATGCCGGCACTGGCATCGATCGGCGTGGCCTGCGGGCCACCGGCCATCGTGGAGGGCACGCCCTGGCTGGTCAGCAGCAGCGTCCAGACCAGGCACAGCGGCAGCAGGAAGCGCACGCACAGGCGCACGACGTCCGCGTAGTAATTGCCCACCGCCACCTGGCGGTCATCACCCGCAGCGGGCGCGGTGACGGACTTCGGTGCACGCGAGAACAATGCACGCAACGTGGCCACGGCCAGCGCCAGGCCCATCATCGGCGTCACTACCTGCAGGCCGGTGATGCCGGTCATCTGCGAGAAGTAGGACAGCTGTGCCTGGCCGGAATAGTGCTGCTGGTTGGTGTTGGTCAGGAACGAGATCATCGTGTGCAGCGCCGTATCCCAGCGCATGTTTGGGATCTGGTCCGGGTTCAACGGCAACCACGCCTGGGTCATGAATACGGCCTGGGTCAGCACCGCGATCACCACGTTGCTGAGCACGAACGCCAGCACGTAACCCCGCCAGGACATCGAACGTGACGGATCAACGCCGAGCACCTTGTACAGCGGCTTTTCGATCCAGTGGAACAGCACGTCGACCTTCATCGGCGTGCCGCGCATCACCCGGGCAAGGTACAGGCCCAGTGGCCATGCCAGCACCAGGCTGGCGGCAAGAATGATAAGAATTTCAGTCATGGCAGGCTCCGCTCAGAACGACTCGGGCCGCAGCACGACATAAAGAAGATAGGCGGCGGCAACCAGCACCAGCACGCCACACAGCAACGACAGCCAGGGGGACATGGAATTGAGACCTGGTGGAACCCCTCCACCTCAGGGCGTCATCGTCGTCCCCACCCCCATAAACGCACTACGCGACGGACAGGGCCGACGCGTAAAGAGTGCATAAATTTCAGGGTCCAGGCCGTAACCCGGCATGCGGTAGCGCCGGGCCATGCCCGGCGAGCAGCGCGCCTCTCAACCCGCCGGGGTCTGTGCCGGCACGTCCACCGGCGCCAATCCCTTCAGCTGCCGATAGCGTTGCAGGCTGCTTTCGATCTCGACTTTCAATGCCTGCTGCTGCTGTTCGAAACTGGCCAGCAGCCGTTGCTGCGACTGCAGCTGCGCATGGCGCTGGGCGATCGCCTGGGCCTGCTTGTCGGCCACCTTGCCGCCCGCCAGTTCGCGGTCGCCGGCGGCAGCAAGCAGGGCCACCAGCGATTCGCGCAGGCTGGCAACGTTGTACTGGGCGGTCTTGAGGTTGTTGTCGAGCACCTCCTGGCGCTCGGCGAACACGCGCCGCAGCGCATTCTCATCACCGTAGGTGGTCAGCATCGCCTGTTCGGTACGCTGCCGGGTCTCTTTGGCCATCTGGTCCAGCTGGACCTGCGCTGCCGCCGTGCTGGCGGCAGCGCGTTCCTCATCGCTCAACGCGCGCTGCACCTGCGCGTTGCGCAGGCCGCTGTTGGCGCTGAACTCATCGCGGGCGTGGTTGACCGCATCGGCCGGCAGCGCATCGCTGCAGATCCGCTCCTTGCCCTCGTTCCAGCAGTACAGCTTCTTGTCTGCGGCCTTGCCGACGGACTGTGCCAGCAGCGTCTGCGGCATCACCAGCAGCAGGCTGGCAGCAACGATGGCAGGAACTCGGAACATGCGACCTTCCCCCTGGTGGTCAGCGCGTGGAACGGACGCCGTACTGGGCGCGATAGGCCTCCAGCGGCTGCCGGTAGCCTACAAGTTCCGGATTTCCGGAAGCGAAATCAAGCAGGTCGGCCAGCGTCGCCACGGCGATCACCGGGATGCCGGCTTCTTCGGCCACGGCCTGTGCGGCGGAGCGATGGTCGGTGTCCGAGGCGATCTCCTGGCGGTCCAGGGCCACCACGATGCCGGCCGGAATACCGCCCGCAGCGCGGATGATCGCCAGCGCCTCGCGGATGGCGGTGCCGGCGGTGATCACGTCGTCGACGATCAGCACGCGCTTGCCGGTCATGTCGGCGCCGATCAGCTGGCCGCCTTCACCATGGTCCTTCACTTCCTTGCGGTTGAACGACAGCGGCAGGTCGCGGCCACGCTGGGCCAGCTCGCAGGCCATTGCGGTGGCCAGCGGAATGCCCTTGTAGGCCGGGCCGAACACCACGTCGTACTTGATCCCGGTGGCGTCGATGGCGTCGGAATAGCACGCCCCCAGCTGCGACAGCAGGGAACCGGAGTCGAAACGGCCGGCGTTGAAGAAATAGGGGCTCAGCCGGCCGGACTTGAGGGTGAACTGGCCGAAGCGCAGGGCATCGGCGGTCAGGGCCAGCTGCAGGAAACGGTGACGGTGGTCGCTCATCAAAACTCGATTCATCTTCATTTGGAGCGCAAATCCTAATCCAGCTGGGCTTTCTGCGCTCGTCCAGCCCCTTCACGCGGGTATCCGTGGCTGCCCCCGCGGGCTGCTCAGCCCGGCAGGCAACCGGTATGCTTGCCCGGTTTCCCGCCGTAGGTTCTTCCGCATGCGCATCATCAGTTTCAACGCCAATGGCATCCGCTCGGCCGCCACCAAGGGCTTCCTCGACTGGTTCCGTGGCCAGGACGCCGACGTCCTCTGCATCCAGGAGACCAAGGCCCAGGAAGACCAGCTGACCGACCCGATGTTCCGCCCGGACGGCCACCATTGCTTCTACCGCGATGCCATCACCAAGAAGGGCTACAGCGGCGTGGCGATCTACAGCAGGCGCGAACCGGACCAGGTCATCACCTCGCTGGGCTGGGCCCCGTTCGACGACGAAGGCCGTTACATCGAGGCCCGCTTCGGCAACCTCAGCGTGGTCTCCTTCTATATCCCGTCCGGCAGTTCGGGCGACCTGCGCCAGGGCTTCAAGTTCGAAGTGATGGAGTGGCTGCGGCCGATCCTCGAGGAATGGGCGCGCAGCGGCCGCGACTACGTGCTGTGTGGCGACTGGAACATCGTCCGCTCGGCACTGGACATCAAGAACTGGAAGTCCAACCAGAAGAACTCCGGCTGCCTGCCCGAGGAGCGCGACTGGCTCAATGCCCTGTGTGCCGACCACGGCCAGGCCACCGACGTGGCCACCGGTCGCGGCTGGGCCGACGCCTACCGCCTGCTCAACCCGACCGGCGAGGACTACACCTGGTGGAGCAACCGTGGCGCCGCTCGCGCCAACAACGTTGGTTGGCGCATCGACTACCAGTTCATCACCCCGGGCCTGCGTGACCGCCTGCGCAGCTGCTCGATCTACCGCGACCAGCGCTTCTCCGACCACGCGCCGTTCATCGTGGACTACGACCTGTGACCGAGGCTGCCAAGCCGGCCGGCTACAAGGGCTGGGCCGGCATCAAGCGTGCGTTCGGCACGCCCTCTGCGCTCACCATGGCCCTGCTGGGCTTCGGCAGCGGCCTGCCGTTCCTGCTGATCGCCTCGCAGACCCTGTCTACCCGCCTGCGCGATGTCGGCCTCGATCTGGGCAGCATCGGCCTGATCAGCCTGGCCAGCTTCTTCTACCTGCTCAAATTTGTCTGGGCGCCCCTGCTGGATCGCTACGCGTTTCCGTTGCTGGGATTCCTTGGCCGTCGCCGCTCGTGGCTGCTGGTCTCGCAGATCCTGGTACTGGTGGGCCTGGTGGCACTGGCGTTCGTGCGACCAGAGCAGGGCGTGTGGCCGCTGGTGGCATGGGTACTGGTGGCGTCGTTTGCAGGTGCCACCCAGGATTCGGTGGTCGACGCCTACCGCATCGAGATCGCCCCGCAGACCGCGCAGGCCGCGTTGGCCGCCACGTACACGCTGGGCTATCGCATCGGCCTGATCCTGGCCGGTGCCGGCGCCCTGTATCTCGCACAGTTCGAAGGCTGGATCATTGCCTACCTGGCCATGGCCGCACTGATGATCCTGCCGATCATCACCACCCTGTTCTGCCGCGAACCGGAGCGCCCGGCCAACGCCGTGCAGCGCCGCATCGACATTGCCGAAGCGTTCGTACAGCCGATCACCAGCTTCTTCACCCGCAACGGCATGGCACTGGCGCTGGCGTTGCTGGCGTTCGTCGGGTTCTTCAAGTTTCCCGACCAGGTCATCGGCGTGATGGCCGGACCTTTCTATCTGGATTCGGGCTTCGACAAGGCCGACATTGCCACCGTATCGAAGCTGTTCGGTGTGTGGATGGGCATTGGCGGCGCATTCCTCGGCGGTATCGCTGTCGCCGCTTTCGGTTTCCGCCGGATGCTGCTTGTCGCGGCGCTGGGCGTGGCCCTGTCGAACCTGGCGTTCCTGCTGATGGCGCACAACCCGGGGCAGTTGTGGGCGTTCTACGCCGCGCTCAGCGCCGACAACCTGTTCCAGGGCTTTGCCGGCACGGTGCTGGTGGCTTTCATGTCTTCGCTGACCGATCGCAACTTCACTGCCACCCAGTACGCCCTGCTGGTATCGCTGGCCAACCTGCCGGGCAAGTTCGTCGGCGGCGTTTCCGGTTACATCGTGGAGGCTACCTCGTACAGCACCTTCTTCATGCTCARCGCCGTCACGGTGGTGCCCACCATGCTGCTGCTGGCCTGGCTGTGGCCACGCATCCTTGATCGTGGGCCGTCACCCGCGGCCTGATTGCCTGTGCGCGCTTACTGCGGGATGATCGCCCCGACGCGCCGAGGGGGCGGTGCCTTGCGAACGGGGAAGTGAGCATGGCCGACGTAGTGCTGCGGGACCTGGACCCGCTGCTGCTGGAACGCATCAAACGGGTTGCGGTTGCCCGTGGCTGGACCCACGAACAGACCTGCGAGGCGCTGCTGGAGCAGGGCCTGTTCAGCAGTGAACTGGAGGTCCGCTCCGGCTTCGGCGATCCCGAAGTCGACGCCCTGTCCGACGCGATCGCCGCACTGCAGGCGCTTCCCGCCGGCCAAGGCTTCGATTAGCCCCGCAGGGCCGGCTGCCTAGTAGATCCACGCCATGCGTGGATGGCGCCATTCCTCACGCCAGATGAATCGCTCCGAGAATCCGCGGCCCCTTCGCCCCGGTCACGCTCGGCAGGTTGCCCGGCAGCCCGTCCATCGTCCGTTGCGCCAGCCAGGCAAACCCCATCGCCTCCACATACTCCGGGTCCAGCCCGTGCAGCGC
>NZ_JBFRFE010000004.1:0-24724 GCF_052114665.1 Stenotrophomonas sp. 2YAF22
GACGGCGCCTTGCCCGGCGGTGTGGCGACGGTTGCAGGCACGGGCGTCCATACCTCGGTCTTCGCTGGATCGCGCGCGGGATCGGCCGCGGCCTGCGCGAACGCCGATGCAGCGGCCAGCATGCCGGCGGCGATCAATAGCGGCGTGATCTTCATGGCGTGATCCATCAGCTGGTCCCCCAGGCGGGCGTGCCGGGAACATAGGCCAGGTCGCCGTCGTAGCGGCCCGGCACGGCGACGTAACGCAGCACTTCGGTCGCGCCAACCTTGGAGGTAAAGAAACCGAAGATGGTGAGCTGCTTGAACATCGTGAAGTAATGCGGCATCGGTTCTCCTGCCTCGGCGGTGCCGGTTTCGGTCACCTCGACCGCGTGCTTCCTGGCCTCTGCATCCAGCGCGCGCAGCAGTTCAGTGCGGGCCTGCGGCGCAAGTGAAACGAAGCGGCCGCCGGCGCGTTTGTCGATATCGGCCAGGCCAGCACGGAACGTCGCCTGCTGCCGGGCGGTGTAGCAGTCGCTGACGAACGTCGCCATGAACGCACCGGCGCCTGTGTCTTTCGCCCCCGGCGTTTTCGTCCGCGGCAGGATGGTCTCGGCGATCTCGTCCAGCGTGCCGACATCGGCGTCGGAGAAGCGCGTCTTCGCCCATGCGGCGGGAGCCTGTGCCTGACCGAGCGCGGGCAGGCCGATCATCGCCGCACCGGTGGCGGCGACGATCATTTTCAGCAGTTCGCGGCGGTCCATCACAGGTTCCCCGCTTTCAGTTCGCGCACGGCATGGTCAGCAGCCCGCGCGGTCAGTGCCATGTAGGTCAACGAAGGATTCACGCACGCGCTGGAGGTCATGCAGGCACCGTCGGTCACATAGACGTTGGGCGCATCCCAGACCTGGTTGTGCTGGTTCAGCACCGACGTCCTGCGGTCACGGCCCATGCGCGCGGTCCCCATCTCATGGATGCCCTTGCCCGGGGCGTAGTCGTTGTCGTGCATCTCCACGTCCTTGACGCCGGCGGCCTCCAGCATCTCGGCGGCATCGGCGGCCATGTCCTTGCGCATGGCCAGTTCGTTGGCGCGCATGGCTAYGTCCATCGCCAGCACCGGCAGTCCCCACTTGTCCTTGCGGTCCCGGTCCAGGCGGATCGTGTTGTCGTGGTGCGGCAGCATTTCGCCGAAGCCGGTCATGCCGATGCGCCAGTCACCGGGCACGGTCAGCGCCTCCTTCAGGTCGGCACCGATGTTCAGCTCGGCGATCTCGCGCGACCACCCCGTGCGGCTGGCACCGCCCTGGTAGCCGAAGCCGCGCAGGTAGCCGCGCCTGTCAGCGGCCACGTTGCGGAAGCGGGGAATGTAGAAGCCGCAGGGACGACGACCGAAGTAGTACTTGTCCTCAAAGCCTTCGACGCGGCCGGAGGCACCCGCGCCGAAATGATGGTCCATCACGTTGTGTCCCAGCTCACCGGACGAAGAGCCCAGCCCACCCTCCCACACATCGGTGGCCGAGTTCATCAGCAGCCAGGTCGAGTTGAAGGAGGAGGCGTTGAGGAAGATGACCTTGGCCGTGTACTGGTAGGTCTGGCCGGTCTCTGCGTCGATGATCTCCACGCCCCGCGCCCGCTTGCGGTCCTTGTCGTAGAGCACTTCCTTGACGATGGAGAACGGCCGCAAGGTCAGGTTGCCGGTCTTCATCGCCGCCGGCAGTGTCGCCGCCTGGGTCGAGAAATAGGCACCAAAGGGACAGCCGAGGATGCACTTGTTGCGGTACTGGCAGTTGACGCGGCCCTGCTCGGGCATCGGCTTGGTGATGTTCGCCGTGCGCGAGTGGATCATGTGCCGGGTTCCGCCGAAGGCCTTCCGGATCCGCGCGGCCACGTCCTTCTCGACGATGTTCAACGGGATCGGCGGCAGGAACTCGCCGTCCGGCAGCACGTCCAGCCCTTCGCGCGTACCGGCGATGCCGGCGAATTTCTCCACATGGTCGTACCACGGCGCGATGTCGGCGTAGCGGATGGGCCAGTCGGTGGCGATGCCGTCCTTGAGGTTCGCCTCAAAATCCAGGTCGGAGAGGCGATAGCTCTGTCGGCCCCACATCAGCGAACGCCCGCCGACATGGTAGCCGCGGAACCAGTCGAACCGTTTGGTCTCGATGTACGGCGATTCCTGTTCGTCGGCCCACATGCCCTGCAGGTTCTCGGCCAGCGCGTAGTCGCGCATCAGCACCGGGAAGGCCGCCTTCATCGCCTGTGTAGGCCGGTTGCGATGCGGGAAATCCCACGGCTCCTTCATCGCGTTGACGTAGTCCTTGACGTGCTCGATGTTGCGTCCGCGTTCCAGCATCAGGACCTTGAGGCCCTTCTCGGTCAGTTCCTTCGCCGCCCAACCGCCACTGATTCCCGAGCCAACAACAATGGCGTCGTAATGATTGTCTGCCATGGATCTCTCACCTGGTGGATATCGTTTCAGACGTCGCAGAGGCGGATGGCCTCGCGCAGCGAACCGACGGGATCCGGTGCCGCAGGCATGAATTCCTGCGCCAGATACCCATCGAAACCGGTGTCGCGGATCGCGCGACAGATGGCGGGGTAATTGAGTTCCTGCTGGTCCCCGATCTCGTGCCGGCCCGGCACGCCCGCGGTGTGGTAATGCTTGAAACAGGCGTGATGCCTGCCGATGGTGGCGATGATGTCGCCCTCCATGATCTGCATGTGATAGATGTCGTACAGCAGGCCGAAGTTGTCCGAGCCGAGCCGCTGGCACAGTTCCACGCCCCAGGCGGAGTGGTCGCACAGATAGTCGCGATGATCGACCCTGGAGTTCAGCAGCTCCATCACCAGCACCACGCCACGTTTCTCGGCCTGCCCGAGGATGCGCTTGAGGCCGGCCTCGGCATTGGCCATGCCCTCCTGCGGGTCCATGCCGTTGCGGTTGCCGGAAAAGCAGATGAGGTTGCGGTAACCGGCATCGGCCACCAGGTCGATATGCCGCGTGTAGCGCTCCACCAGCTGATCGTGGAACTCACGGCCGGCAAAGCCCTTGGTAAGGCCCAGCTCGGCGCCGTTGCACATCGAGCTGTATACGCCATGGGCCTTCAGGGTGGGCCAGTCTTCCGGGCCGACCAGGTCGATCGCGGCAAAACCGATGTCCTTCACCGTCGCGCAGAGCTGGGCGACCGACAGCTGCGGAAAGGTCCAGCGGGCCACGGAGTGCTTCAGGTTGCCCTTGAGCGGCGCAGTGGCGGCAAACGCAGGCAGAACGCCCGCAGCGCCCAAGCCAAGGCCAAGGCTCGCGGCGGCCGCCATGCGCAGCGCGTCGCGCCGCGTGAGGCCTGGGGCCGGTCTGATCGAATGGATGGACATCCACCTGCCGGCCTCCCAACCGGTATCAAACGCAACGATTCACGGCAATGCAATCGATTGCACCATAGAGGAGGAAATTGGCTGTTTGCAAGTCGCGGTGCACGAAAATCAATGGTGCGAGGCACAACTCCGCAGGAATCGCGGAAAAAGAAAGCCCCGCATGAGCGGGGCTTTCTTTTCTGCTGCGAACGAGCGTTCGATCAGAACGGAATATCGTCGTCAGCGAAATCATCCATCGGCGGCGCCGACTGCTGCGGCGGCTGCTGCGGACGCTGCTGGCCGTAGCCGCCGCCCTGGTTGCCGCCCTGGTTGTAACCACCGCCCTGGCCGCCACGCTGGTTGCCACCGCCACCGCCACCGCCGCCATACTCCTGGYGTKGGGCCTGCTGGCGCTGCGGACGCTCGCCGCCGCTGAAGTTGCCACCGCCACCGCCACCGCCGCCTTCACCGCGGCCGCCCAGCATCTGCATTTCGTCGGCGATGATGTCGGTGGAGTACTTCTCCACGCCGTCCTGGCCGGTGTACTTGTCGTAACGCAGGCTGCCTTCGACGTAAACCGAGCTGCCCTTGCGCAGGTACTCACCAGCAATTTCGCCGAGCTTGCCGAAGAACACCACGCGGTGCCACTCGGTACGCTCCTGCTGGTTGCCATCCTTGTCCTTGCGGACACTGGTGGTGGCCAGGCTGATACGGGTGATCGCCATACCGCCCTGGGTGTACTTCACGTCCGGGTCGTTGCCGAGGTTGCCGACCAGGATGACTTTGTTGATGCCGCGCGCCATAGATGGGTTCTTCCGTTGTCCGGGGCTGCTCCAGTGATAGCACACCCAGCGGGGTGCCGATACGCTGAACCGCCCACGGTTGAGAATGGGGGATATCGGAACGGGTCATCTTACCATTCCTGCCAGCCCCACCCCGTCGGGAAATCGCTGGATCCGCGTCGGATCCGGCCGCGATCGGGGACTGGCGGGCACGCCAGCCGGTGCGACGGGGGAGGCCTTTCGCCGCCGTGTTCAGAACTCCCGGGGGCCGATGCTGATCGTTTCCACACACTGCTGCCGCTCACCGTTCACAGTGCTGGTGTATGTCCTGACCGCCAGGGTGACGTTTCTTCCTTCGAGGTACCAGGTCTCGGGCTGCATGCCCCGAACGGGCACGCCCGCCAGCCCGATCGAGGTCAGCTTGCGTGCAAAAGGCTCGACAGGAAACGTACACACCTTGGCAGGATCGCTGACATAGGTGTCAAAGCTTGTCTGATGCCCCCCATGGCGAAAGTCCGAGTCCACCCAGAAGGACCACCCTTCCCTGGTTTTTCCTCTGCCTTTTACTGCGGAGGCCGAATCACCTTCCCGGACCAGTTCGACCCCGATTGCCTGCGCCACCGTCTGCGGCGGAATGCCCTTCCATCCCTTGCCCCCTTGGCCAGACAGCAACAACAGGATGCGTCCTTCAAGGTCGGCGGCACTTACCGTCAACGCCGGATGGGCGCTCAGGGGCCCGGAGACCAGCGCCGCTGCGACGGTGAGCATGGGAATCAGCAATGAAACGCAGTGGGAAATTCGCAGGTGACGATGCCACTTCATCGCGGCCTGCCGGCGGGCCTCAACGGCCCCTTGCTGTCCCCTGGACGATCCGGCATCTGCCGTGACGAAACGCATGCTTCTGCGATGGTCCGGTCCTCCTGCAGAGATCGATCCCGGATCCGTCGCATGCCACTACCCCGTCCTGTCGGCCCTTGTAGAGCGACTCTATCGCCAGCCCGCGCCGCCTGTCCATCGCAAAAAGCGGTTCAGTGCGGGTGGCACACGCCAAGCCTGCTGGTCCGGCGCCGCCCTGCCAAGCCGCATGGCATCATTCCCCGACCATCCCCCTTCCGGCCCCCATGACCATCAAAGGCAAAGCCACCTCCCTGGACATCGCCCACCTGGCCGGGGTCTCCCAGCCCACGGTGTCGCGGGCCCTGCGCGGCAGCCCGATGGTCAATGCTGAGACCCGCGAGCGCATCCTGCGTATCGCCCGCGAGCTGAACTACAAGGTCGACAAGAACGCCTCCAGCCTGCGCCTGCGCAATGCCGGCACCCTGGCCCTGCTGTTCTTCGAGGACCCGACCAACGACGACTCGCTGATCAACCCCTTCTTCCACTCGATGCTGGGGTCGATCACCCGTGCCTGCGCGCTGCACGGGCAGGACCTGCTGGTGTCCTTCCAGCAGCTGTCCACCGACTGGCAGGCCGATTACGAAGACAGCAACAAGGCCGATGGCATCATCCTGCTCGGCTACGGCGATTACCACGAGTCGCGCGACCGCCTGCAGCGGCTGGTCGAACAGGGCACGCACTTCGTGCGCTGGGGCGCGGCCCTGCCCGGTCAGCCGGGGGTGTCGATCGGCAGCGACAATTTCCAGGGCGGGTATGACATCACTGCCCACCTGCTCGAACAGGGCTGCCGCCGCATCGCCTTCCTCGGCCATGCCTCCAGCCATTACCCGGAATTCGAGGAGCGCTATCGCGGCCACGTCGAAGCGCTGCGTGCGCATGGCCTGACCGCCGACCCGGCGCTGCAGCACGATGCGATCACCACCGAGGCGTCCGGGCATGAGGCGTGCCTGTCACTRCTGGCCCAGGACCGTTCCATCGATGCGGTCTGCGCGGCCAGCGACCTGATCGCCATCGGCGCGGTGCGCGCGCTGCGCGAACAGGGCCTGCGGGTGCCGCAGGACGTGGCGGTGACCGGCTTCGATGACATCCCGCTGGCAGCCTCGGTGTCGCCGCCGCTGACCACCGTGCAGCAGGACACCAAGCAGGCCGGCCAGCTGCTGGTGGAGAAGCTGCTGGCGCTGATCGGCCGGCAGCCGGTGGAAGGCCAGAGCATTCCGGTGAAGCTGGTGGTGCGCGAGTCGTCGCTGCGCACGTAGCCCTTCGGTGGAGCCAGGCCAWGCCCGGCATGCATGCGTGGGACGCAAGGCCGACGACAGCCGGGCATGGCCCGGCTCTACAGGACCTGCATYGCTACGCGCCGCCCGGCATGGCCGTGCGTACCGCCATGCTGAATTCATCCAGCAGGAAGGGCTTGGCGATCATCGCCATGCCTTCGTCCAGGAAGGCCGCGCGCTCCTGTGCCTTTTCCGCATAGCCGGTCATGAACAGGATCGGCAGCGCCGGTCGCGATTGCCGCGCGATCTCCGCCAGCTGGCGCCCGTTGAGCCCCGGCAGCCCGACATCGGTGACCAGCAGATCGATGCTCTGCGCCGAAGTGAGGATGGGAATCGCCGCATCGGCATCACCCACCACCTGGGCGTGGTAGCCCAGGTCTTCCAGCACCACCGTCACCAGCATCCGTACCTGCTCGTCATCCTCCACCACCAGGATGGACTGGCCGGCGCCGCGGCGGATCGGCTGCGAGGGTGCAGGCGCGTCCTCCACAACGGCCTCCGACAACGGAATGAACAGCAGCACCGTCGTCCCTTCGCCGACATTGGACTGGATGGCGATGTGGCCACCGGACTGCTGCATGAAGCCGTACACCATCGACATGCCCAGCCCCGTTCCCTTGCCGATGGGCTTGGTGGTGAAGAAGGGCTCGAAGGCGCGCTCGACCACTTCCGGCGCCATGCCGGCACCGGTGTCGGCCACCTCCACCAATGCGTAGTCACCGGCAGGCACGGCCGTGTACTGGCCTTCCCTTACGCTTACCGACGAGGCACGCAGAGTCAGATCGCCGCCGTCCGGCATCGCATCACGCGCGTTGATGGCCAGGTTCAGCAGCGCGCTCTCGAATTGGTTGGCATCCAGCGTGGCGTGCAAGGGCAGCGGCGAGGGTTCGGCGCGGATGCGCACCGCCTCGCCCAGGGTGCTGTGCAGCAGGTGCTGCACCGAAACCAGCAGCGTGTTGAGCTCCACCGGACGCGCATCCAGCGACTGCCGCCGGGAGAACGCCAGCAGGCGCTGGGTCAGTGCCGCCGCACGCTGGGCCGAGGCGGTGGCGGTGTCCAGGAAACGTTCGAGGTCGTCGACCCGGCCCATATCCAGGCGCAGCCGGACAATATCCAGCGCAGACAGGATGCCGGTCAGCATGTTGTTGAAATCGTGGGCGATGCCGCCGGTCAACTGGCCGATCGCCTCCATCTTCTGTGACTGCCGCAATGCAGCGTCGCTGGCCTCGCGCGCCGCCATCTGCGCTTCCAGTTCACGGGTGCGCTCGGCCACCATCGCCTCCAGCGCGTGCGCGTGCTGCTGGCTGCTGGCAAGGGCCAGCTTGGCCGCGGTGATATCGGTAACGAATACGTGGAAGCCGTCGATGCGCCCCTCGCCATTGCGGCGCGGCGAGTAACGCACTTCGCAGTCCCGGCGCCCGTACACGCGATGTGGCCAGACGATCTCGAACATCGCCTCGCGACCGGCCAACGCCGCTTCCATCGCCGGGCGACGCTGCTGCCACACGGTCTCGCCGATGACCTCGCGCACGTGCCTGCCGATGACCTCTCCGGTGGCCAGTTCGAACCAGCTTTCGTAGGCCTTGTTGGCGAAGCGGAAGCACAGCGCGCGGTCCACGAATGCGATCAGCACCGGCATCGCATCGGCGATCAATCGCAGCTCGGACTCACTGCGTGCCAATGCCGCGCGGCCGTCGGCCAAGGCGGCGACCTGGTCGCGCACCACGAACTGCTTGCCGCGCGCGCGCAGCGCGCCCTGTACCGCACTGAGCAGCGACACGCTTCCCAGTGGCCGGTCCATTTCCACCACGTTGATCGAGCCGGGCAGCAGCGGCTCGCGGGTGGAACGCCGATAGGAGCGCGCCGACCGCAGCAGGATGAACGGGATGTCGGACCAGGTGGGCTGCTGCTGCAACGCCTGCAGCAGTATCTCGCTGCCGCGTGCCACCGCTTCCTGGGTGACCACCACCAGCCCGGTGCAGTCATCAAGTTGCTCAGCCAGCACTTCCAGGCTTGGCGCGATGCCCGTCCTCAACCCTGCGCCGGCCAGCACCGCAGCGATGCTGTCGGCATCACGGCCGAAGGGAGCGACGATACGGACAACGGTGCCGCCCTCATCGCTATCGGACATCGGACTGGCCCAGCAGCGCTGCGCTGTCGCCGACGAACTCCGGCGTGCCGGTGAGGATGCCCTGGAAATCGGCCAATGCGGCACTGACCGTGATGCCGCGCCCGTCGATCCTCAGTTCGCGGATGGTGTCTTCATGCGCACCGCCGCGGTTCTTGATCACCGAGATCGCCTTGCGGATGCGTCCCTTCGCTTCGAAGAAGCGGAACAGCACCACCGCATCAGCGATGTAGGACACATTGAGGCTGCCGGTGGACATGGTGCCGACCAGCCCGTGCTGCGGGTTGATCATGAAGGTCGCCACGCCCTTCTGGTTGAGGTAGGACAGCATCTCGTGCAACTGCAGCATCAGCTGTTTTTCCTGCGGCATGGCGGTCACGTAGCCGTTGAGGCTGTCGATCACCAGCACACGGCAGTTGCGCTCCTCCACGGACTTGCGCAGGTTCCAGGAGAACTCCCCGGGCGACACTTCGGCCGGGTCGATCTGCAGGATCTCCAGCATGCCGGAGCGCAGATGCTTGTCCAGATCGATATCCAGTGCCGAAGCGCGTGCCAGCAGCGTGCCCACGCGCTCGTCGAACTCGAAGATGCAGCTGCGCTCGCCGCGCTCGCAGGCGGCCCACACATACTGCAGCGCCACGTTGGTCTTGCCGCTGCCGGCCGGGCCGGTCAACAGGGTGGAGGTACCGCGCAGCGGACCGCCGCCCAGCAGCCGGTCGATCTCGGCCACGCCGCTGCTGATGGGCGTTCCGACGAACCGTCCGTGATGTTCCGAGGCGATCAGGCGGGGGAAGATCTGCACGCCGCCGCGACGGATCACCATGTCGTGGTAGCCGGCAACGAAATCGACGCCCCGCAGCTTCTGCACCTGCATCCGGCGCCGCGCAGGGCCGAAGTCCAGGGTCAGGCGTTCCAGCGAGACCACGCCATGGCACAGGCTGTGCAGCTGGCCGTCGCGCTCATCGCCGGTGGACGTCAGGTCGTCCACCAGGAAAACCGTCGCACTCTTGGGCGCGAAGAACTGCTTTAGTGCGAGGATCTGGCGACGATAGCGCAGCGAATCCTGCGCCAGCAGGCGCAGTTCCGACAATGAATCGAACACCACCCGGGTCGGCCCGATGCTGTCCACCTTGGACATGATCAGGTTGACCGTCTCGTCCAGCTCCATTTCCCACGAATGCAGCACCGACTGCAGGCGGCCATTGCCCATTGCCCCTTCGGCCGAACCCAGCTCGAACAGGTGCAGACCGTCCAGCGACCAGCCGTGCGCCAACGCGACTTCGCGCAGCTCCTCGGCCGTCTCGGACAGGGTGATGTAGAGGCAGCGCTCGCCGCGCCGCAGGCCTTCCAGCAGGAACTGCAGGGACAGCGTGGTCTTGCCGGAGCCCGGCGGCCCCTCAAGCAGGTACAGCCGCGCCTGCGGCAGCCCGCCACCAATGATGCTGTCCAGTCCTTCAATTCCGGTTGTGATCCGCATGCGTGCCTGCATCGACGTCGACGTTTGAGGGGCAAAGCCTATCGGCGCCCCTGTCGACGCATTGTGTGATCCAGCGCAAGTCCAGATCCGCATTCAGAATGCCTTCACGGCGTTGGCGCGGGTTCCGGCCCTGGGCGCACACGCCAGCGCCGACGCGCGTGCGATGCGCTAGATTGGTACCACGCCGCACCATTCCACCCTTCCGGGAGAAGGCCTTTGTCCTCCGCCAGCATTTCCCACACCGCACCGGTGACGGCGGCGGACGGCGCGTTGCACCTGGGCTGAGGCCCACGCTCCTGCCCTCGTACCGGCAATGCCCTTCCGGGCAGCTCCCTGTCGAGGTTCCCATGCTCATTCCCGCGTCCGCGCACGACGTGCGCGCTCTGCTGTCCTGCACCGATCCCGCTGACGAAGCAGTCGCCCCGCCCGATGTGATCGCCATGCTGGCCGACCTCACCGCCTCCATCGAGCCCCGCTTTGCTCCAGCCGCATGGCGGATCGTCGAGGCCGGCCACACGGTTGGCCTGCTGTCCCTGACCTGCGCGCCGCGCGCCGGCGTACTCACCCTCGGCTATGGCGTCGCCCCGGCCCACCAGGGACGCGGGCTTGCCAGCGCCGCACTGGCCGCGTTCGTGCAATGGGCGTGGACCGACCCGCGCGTACGCATGCTGAAGGCGGAAACCGCCGTGGCCAACCGGCCCTCGCAGGCAGTGCTGCGCCGGAATGGTTTCTACGTGGCCGGCCAGGGCATGGATGCCGAGGACGGTGCACTGCTGTGCTGGCAGCTGGGCCGCCCGCCAACGGCACCATGACCAAAGGGGCATGACGCCGCCCCCGTTCAGCGCGATAAACAGCAGATCAACACACGGAAAGGTGTACGTCGCATGCTGAAGATCGATTCGCTGTCCAAGACGTACGCCAACGGCGTACACGCGTTGAACGGGGTCACCCTGGATATTCCCCGCGGCATGTTCGGCCTGCTCGGGCCCAACGGCGCGGGGAAATCCTCGCTGATGCGCACGCTGGCCACTCTGCAGGAGGCCGACAGCGGCAGTGCCACCCTGAGCATTCCGGGTGAATCGCCGATCGACGTGCTGCGCGACAAGGACGCCGTGCGCCGCCGCCTGGGCTACCTTCCGCAGGATTTCGGGGTGTACCCGAAAGTCAGCGCGCTGGACCTGCTGGAGCACTTTGCCGTACTGAAGGGCTTGACCCAGCGCGGTCAGCGCCGCGAGGTGGTCGATGGCCTGCTGCAGCAGGTGAACCTGTGGGATGCACGCAAGCGCAAGCTGGGCACCTACTCCGGCGGCATGCGCCAGCGCTTCGGCATCGCCCAGGCGCTGTTGGGCGACCCGCGCCTGGTGATCGTCGACGAACCCACCGCCGGTCTTGATCCGGAAGAGCGCAACCGCTTCCTCAACCTGCTGGCGGCCATCGGCGAGAACGTGGCGGTGATCCTGTCCACCCACATCGTCGAGGACGTGACCGACCTGTGCCCGACCATGGCGATCATGAACAAGGGCCAGGTGCTGCTGACCGGTCGCCCCACCGATGCCATCGAGGCATTGCAGCAACAGGTCTGGCGCAAGCAGGTGGAGCCTTCCGAACTGGCCGACCACGAGGCGCGCTACACGGTGCTGTCCTCGCGCCTGGTCGGCGGCCGCCCGGTGATCCACGTGCACAGCGCCAGCGACCCCGGTGATGGCTTCACTGCAGTGGCCCCCGATCTCGAGGATGTGTACTTCCAGCGCCTGCGCCTGCAGGCGCGTGCCCGTGCAGCCTGAGCGGAGCACACCATGATCCTCACCTTCTTCCGCTTCGAGCTGCGCGAGCAGCTGCGTTCGCCGCTGCTGTGGCTGCTGGCGTTCCTGTTCGCCGCGCTGGCCTTCGCCGCCGCCTCCTCCGAAGCCGTACAGATCGGCGGCGGCGTCAACAACGTGCACAGCAATGCGCCGATCGTCATCGCGCGTTTCATGGGCATCTTCACCATGATGGGCATGCTGGTGTCCACCATGTTCGTCAGCAATGCGTTGCTGCGCGACTTCGAGCTGGGCACCTCGGAGCTGATCTTCGCAAGCCCGATCAAGCGCCGCGATTACCTGGCCGGACGCATCCTGGCAGCCATCTGTGCCAGCCTGGTGGTCTACCTGATCATCGCGCTGGGCATCTTCCTGGGGCCGTTCATGCCCTGGGTGGACAAGGCGCGTGTCGGCCCGGTTTCGCTGGCCAGCTACGCTTGGACCTTCACCTGGATCGTGCTGCCCAACGTGTTGTTCACCACCGCCCTGTTGTCGCTGCTGGCGGCGCTGACGCGCTCGATCCTGTGGGTCTACATCGGCCTGGTCGGCTACTTCGTGCTGTATGGCGTGAGTGCGTCGCTGCTGAGCGATATCGACAACGTCTGGATCGCCACGTTGACCGAGCCACTGGGCATGCGCGCGCTCGGTCGCACGGTCCGCTACTGGGCCGCCGAGCAGAGCAACACCCGCCTGCCCGAGGTGGCGGGCTACCTGCTGGCCAACCGTGCCCTGTGGCTGGGGGTGGCCGCCGTCTTGTTCACCGCCACCTTCGCTCTGTTCCGCACCGAGCGTACCGGCAGTGGGCGCAGGCGTTGGGGCCGTCGCCAGGCTGTGGTCAGCGCCGATGCGCCGCGGCCGGCGGCGATCACCGCACCGCGCGTGCGCCCCCGCTTCAGCGCGGCAACCGGCTGGCACCAGTTCGTGCGCCAGGTGCGCTTTGACACCCTCGGCGTCCTGCGCGGGGTGCCGTTCATCGTGCTGCTGGTGCTGGGCCTGGCCAACTTCATCCCCGCCGCCCTTCACCAGAGCGCGGTCTATGGCACGCCGATCTGGCCGGTCACCACCGAAATGCTGTCGGCCCTGCAGGGCGCCTACAGCTGGCTGCTGGTGATCATCGTGCTGTTCTATTCCGGCGAACTGGTCTGGAAGGAGCGCGCGGTCCGCTTGAACGAAGTCAACGACGCCATGCCCGTACCCAACTGGGTACCGCTGCTGGCCCGGCTGACCACCCTGGTGGTGATCGTCGCCTGCTTCCAGGCCATCGGTGCGGTGGTGTCGATGGCCATGCAGCTGGTGCAGGGCTATACCCACCTGGAGCCGCTGCTGTACCTGAAGGTGCTGGCCCTCGGTTCGGTGTTCTATGTGCTGATGGGCGGCATGGCGCTGGTCCTGCAGGTCCTGACCAACAACAAGTTCTTCGGCTACGCACTGTTGATCGTGGTGATGATCGCGCAGGTCGCGCTGGGCCTGCTGGACTTCACCCAGAACCTGTACAACTTCGGCAACTGGCCCAACGCCCCGTACTCGGACATGAACGGCTACGGCCACTTCCTGCCTGGGCAGCTGGTCTTCCAGGCCTATTGGGGCCTGCTGCTGGCCGCGCTGCTGTTCCTTGCATCCGCGTTCTGGGTGCGCGGCGTCGGCGCCAATGCGCGCGACCGGCTGAAGCTGGCGGCACGTCGCCTGCGCGGTCCGACCGGCGCGGGCTTTGCCGTATCCCTGCTCGGCTTTGTCGCGCTCGGCGGATGGTTGTACTGGAGCACCAACATCCGCAATGAATTCCTGTCTCCCGACCAGCAGCGCGACCTGCAGGTGCGCTACGAGCGCGAGCTGTCGAAGTACAGGAACCTGCCGCAACCGCGCATCATCGCCGTCGACAACCGCGTGGACCTCCATCCGGAAACCCAGTCTATGGTCATCGATGCCGACTGGACGGTGCGCAACACCCACGCTGCCCCGATCAGTGACATCCACATCGCGATGGGCGATGACCGCAATCTGGTCAAGGTCGACCTGGGCGGGCAGACCCTGGCCTTCCATGATGTCGACCTGGGTTACCGCATCTACCGCCTGGCCAAGCCGTTGCTGCCCGGCGAGCAGCGGCAGGTGCATTTCCGCGTCGAACAACGACCCAAGGGCATCACCGCCGGCCAGGCACCCAGCAACATCGTGGACAACGGCACGTTCTTCAACAGCACCCTGCTGCCGTCTTTCGGCTACGACCCGCGCGGCGAGCTGGAGGACCGCAACGAACGGCGCAAGCGCGGGCTGGGTGAGCCGACCCGCATGCCGAAGCTGGAGGATGAAGCAGCACGTGCCAACACCTACATCTCCGACGATGCCGACTGGCTGGACTTCCGTACCACCATCTGCACGGCACCGGACCAGGTCGCGCTGGCCCCGGGCTACCTGCAGCACGAGACCACCGTGAACGGCCGCCGCTGCTTCAGCTATGCGATGGACCGGCCCATGCTCAACTTCTACGCCTATCTGTCGGCGCGCTGGCAGGTGAAGAAGGGCATGTACAAGGACATTCCGATCGAGGTGTACTTCGACCCGGCCCATGCCTACAACGTGGACCGCATGATCGAAGCGGTGCAGAAGTCGCTGGCCTACTACGAGGCGAACTTCACGCCCTACCAGCACCGCCAGGTGCGCATCATCGAGTTCCCGGGCTACCAGAGCTTTGCCCAGTCCTTCGCCAATACCATCCCCTACTCCGAGTCGATCGGCTTCATCGCCGACCTGCGTGACCCGGACAAGGTGGACTACGTGTTCTACGTCACCGCGCACGAGATTGCACACCAGTGGTGGGCCCACCAGGTGATCGGTGCCAACGTGCAGGGCGCCACGGTATTGTCCGAATCGCTGTCGCAGTACTCGGCGCTGATGGTGATGGAAAAGGAGTACGGCCGCGCGCACATGCGCCAGTTCCTGAAGACCGAACTGGACCGCTACCTGGCCGGCCGGGGCGGCGAGCGCATCGAGGAACTGCCGCTGGAACGGGTGGAGAACCAGCAGTACATCCACTATCGCAAGGGTTCGCTGGTGTTCTACCGCCTCCGTGAGGAAATCGGCGAACAGGCGCTGAACCGCGCCCTGCAGCGCTTCCTGCAGGACAAGGGCTACCAGCAGCCGCCGTACACCACCTCGCGGGAGCTGCTGGACTACCTGCGTGCGGAGACCCCGGCCGACCGACAGCAGCTGCTGACCGACCTGTTCGAGAAGATCACGCTGTACGACAACCGGCTGGAGACCGCCAGCGCGCGCAAGCGTGCCGATGGCCGCTACGACGTCACCCTGAAGCTGCACGCCGCCAAGGTCCATGCCGATGGCCAGGGCAAGGAAACGCCGGCCGCGCTGGACGACTGGGTCGAGATCGGCGTGTTCGCCAACGGTCCCTCGGGCAAGGAACGCGACCAGAAGGTGGTGTACCTGCAGCGCCATCACATCACCACGGCAGCGCCGACGATCACGGTGACGGTGGATGCCAAGCCGGACGAGGCCGGTTTCGATCCGTACAACAAGCTGATCGACCGGGTGAGCGAAGACAACCGGCGCAAGGTGACGATGTGATGTGGCGGTGCCGGCCTTCGGGCCGGCACCGACCTCCTACGGCATCCACGCATGGCGCGGATCTACGGGGATGCATCCACGCATGGCGTGGATCTACTGGAATGCATCCATGCGCGGCGTGGATGCCGTACTGCCCGGTTGACGCCCTGGGCTACGCTGCGGGGCCCTGCGAACCGGCCTTCGGCCCCAGCACCGCCAGCAGCACGTAGATCACGATCGACGCTACGGTGCCGAGTGCAGCCAGCAACATGAAGGCAAACTCCGAACGGCCCTGCAGCCCTGCCCAAACGCCCAGATGCCAGGCAGCGCCAAGATTGATCAGCCAGGCGATGACGAACACCGGCCACTGCACGATGCCGACCGCGCTCAGCAATGGCGCGGCGATGAGGGCTGCGACGATGGCGCCGATCAGGAAGACCAGGGCAAGACGGGAATGGCGGGCCGAGGCGGTGCTCATGCGCTCAACCCGCGGACCATCACCAGCACCGGGAAGCCACGCGTGTTGGACTCGACGACGGGCTTCCACCCCAATCGCGCATACAGACCACCGTCCAGCGACTCGGTCTGCAGGTAGAGCTGCGATATGCCCATCGACCGGGCGTGCTTCACTGCGCGTTCGACAAGCGTGCTGGCCAACCCTCGTCCGCGTTGGCTGTCGGCCACATACACACTTCCCAGCCAGTGCTCATACTCGGGAAAACCGGGCATCTCACCGCGCTTGAGCTGCGCGGCGCCGACCACCTGCCCATCGTCGATTGCCGCCAGCAGATGCGGGAATCCCTGCGCGTCCTTGGGCTTGCGCAGCCGCAGACGCTCATCTTCCAGAGTGAAGCCTGCATCCTTTCCCCACTGCGCGTGATACCACTGCGCCAGCTGCTCGCACTCCGGCGCCGCTGGCGCCAGCATCCTGAACTCCATGGGTAACCTCGCTGTCCTGATCGTCCTTCAGGAAAGCATGCTTCACGTCTGCAGTCACTGCAAATTGTTGCAATCAACCAAGCCGTGCATGGGATCGGCTCCGCGGCGATCTGCACCTCAGCCCTGCGCGAAGTCCTTCAGGATCTCGCCGACGCCGCTGGGCGAGATCTCGAAGCCCAGCATAGTACCCGGGTTGATTACCACGCCGTAACCGCCCGGCACGCGACGCAGCACATCCAGCATCAGCCAGCGGACCTGATGCTCGGCCTGCTGGCTGTAGATGCCCACCCGCGCCGGATCGGTGAACACGGCCACGTGCAGGGTGCCCTGCTTGTCGAACAGCAGCGGATCGAAGCCACTCCCATCGGGCGTGACCAGGCTGCCGGTCAACAGCACCACCTGGGAAGCGACGAAGGCCTCCATGAACGCGCGGATCGGCACCGTTCCATCCATCGCGGCCTTGAGCAGGGTTTCGATCGGGGTCTGCGGGGCAAGGTCGGTCATGGCAGTACAGGCGCGGCATCAGGGGATGCCTATTGTGCCGGATGCCGCCTCACCGGGTAGTGCCGGCCGCTGGCCGGCAACTGCATTGGCTCCAACGACACGGAGGTTGCCGGCCAGCGGCCAGCATCACCGTTTGCGAGGCCCCGTGGGCGGTCAGCGCTTCAGTCGCCGATCGCGCGCCTGCTGGTCAGCCACGGCCTTGTCCAGTTCGGCCTGCAGGGCCGGCTGCTGCACGTCCGCATCCAGCACAAACACCTTCACCCCGTGCGCCGGCACCTCCGCCTTCAGGCTGCCCTTCACCGTCACCTGGCCGCCGTCCAGCGCGTCGCGCCAGAGGCCGGACTGCAGGTAGCGGTCCACGCTGAAGGTCTTCGCGGCATCGGCCTTGTTCAGCAGCACCAGCGCGGTCTGCGCCACGTCGCCGTGCTGCAGCACGCGGAAGAACACCGCTTCATCGCCCTGCAGACGTTCGTTCACCTGCAGGCCGCGCTGCAACGCAGGCGTACTCTCGCGCAGCTTGGCGATGCGCTGCAGCGGGGCGAAGATCGGGCTCTGCGGGGCTGCATCCACCCGCGGCTGGCCGAAGTAGGCACGGTTGCCGGCGTGCTCCGCACGGCCGCGCATGAAGCCGGTTTCCGAGCCGTAATAGACCACCGGAATGCCACGCGCGGTGAACAGCCAGTTGTGCGCGTCGATGAAGCCGCTGTCGCTGGCCTGCAGGCGCGGCATGTCGTGGTTGTCGTAGAAGCTCATCAGCTCGTACGGGTTGGCGTACGGGCCACCGGTCAGGTGCAGCGGCTCAGCCAGCGTTTCAAAGCCCTTGCCAGCGCTGCCGAAGGCCTGCTCCAGCGCGCCGCGCAGCGGGAAGTCGAGCACGCTGACATTGGCGTTGGCCGGCCAGGTGTGTTCGGCGATGCTGGCGGCGTTGTAGTCGAACGCTTCGCCGAACATGAACATGCCCGGATGCTGCGCGCGGATGCGGTTGACGAACTCGTGCCACCACGGATGCGGCAGCCAGCCGATGGTATCGATGCGCAGCGCGTCCACGCCCTGCGCGGTCCACTGCAGGTAGGCTCCCACCAGATAGTCCATCACCGCCGGGTTGTCCTGGTTGAAGTCGCTCAGCTCGGCCAGGTTGCCGTCGAAGATAGAGCCGTCCTTGCTGTCGACCGGACCGATGTTGTTGTAGAACGCGTGCAGCGGATTGTGCTTCGGGTCCAGCTTCTGCGGCGGCAGGTTCTGGTGGTCGGCGATCAGCGTGCCGTCCTTGCCGAAGATCTGGCCGAACTGCGGCTGCCGCTTGGGCATGGTCCATGCCGGCGACCCGTGGTTGCCGACGATGTCCAGCACCACCTTCAGGCCAGCGTCGTGCAGGCCCTTGGTCAACCCTGCAAAGTCCAGCTCCTCGCTTGGCAGGTGTTCGTCAAGTTTGTAGAAGTTGATGCCCCAGTAGCCGTGGTAGCCGGTCTTGCCACGGTCGGTCAGGGTACTGGTGCAGCTGATCGGCTTGCTGCCGGTGAAGGCTTCATCCGGGTTGTCGACGATGGGCGTGATCCACACCGCGCCGAAGCCGAGGTTGCGGATGTAGTCGGCATTGTCGAGCACGCCGCGGAAATCGCCACCGAGATAGCCGATGTTGCCGTCCACCTTGTCCGGGCACGGCACCGGGATATCGAACGTGCGGTGCTTGCCGCCCTGGTCGCGGTGATCGTTGGACGGATCGCCGTTGACGAAGCGGTCGGTGACTACGAAGTACACCGCGTCGCCGGCGAACGGTTCGGTGGTGCCGACATAGGCAGGGCGTGGCGCAGCCGCAGCGTGGCCAGCGAACAGCACAAGGGATACAGCAACAGACAAGACACCACGCATCACACCACCTCCGGACGGGACGGAACCCGCAACACGCACAGACCCGCAATCAACAGACTGCAGCCACCCAGCACCAGTACATGCATCGGYTGGCCTCCCAGCCATGCGCGCAGGGCGAAACCGAGCGCGCTGGCCGCGACCAGCTGCGGGATCACGATGAAGAAATTGAAGATGCCCATGTACACGCCCATCTTCGCCGCCGGCACGCTGTCCGACAGCAGCGCATAGGGCAATGAAAGGATCGAGGCCCAGGCAAAACCCACGCCGACCATCGACAGCAGCAGCCACTGCGGATCGTCGATGAACATCATCGAGATCAGCCCGGCCCCACCCAGCCACAGGTTGACCAGGTGGCTCCAGCGCAGGCCGATCGCCCGCACCATCGGCGGGATCAGGAGCGCGGCCAGTGCGGCGAAACCGTTGTAGGCACCGAACAGCACGCCCACCCAGTTGGCACCTTCGTTGTAGGCCGCCGATTCGACATCGGTGGAGCCGAAATGCATGCCGGCCACTGCGCGCGTGGTGAAGATCCACATCGCGAACAGGGCGAACCAGGAAAAGAACTGCACCCAGGCCAGCCGGCGCATGGTGATCGGCATCGCGCGCAGGTCGCCGACGATGGCGGCCAGCATGTGCGTGCCCGGTAGTACCCGCGCCGCCGCCAGCAGTGCGCCGTAACCCACGCACAGGCCGGCCAGCACGTACAGCATCTTGTCGCCGTGGCGCCACGCGATCAGTGCCGCCAGCAGCACGCCGAGACCGAGCCACAGCGCAACCTGCGTCCACGGCGCGGGCCCGGTGACCGCGGCCCCAGCGTGACGCGCCGGTGGTTCGGCATCATCGAAGCTGGCCAGCTCGTCGGGTGAATACTCACGGGTGCTGACCACCGTCCAGGTGATCGCCGCCAGCAGCACCACCGCGCCGAAGTAGAACGCATAGCGCACGGTATCGGGCACCTCGCCCGCCGCTGCCGTGTTGGCAACACCGAAGTGGGCCAGGATGAAGGGGAGGAAGCTGGCAACGATCGCGCCGACGCCGATGAAGAAGCTCTGCATCGCATAACCGGCCGGGCGCTGCCGCGGTGCCAGCTGGTCGCCAACGAAGGCGCGGAACGGCTCCATCGACACGTTGATCGAGGCGTCCAGCACCCACAGCGTGCCGGCCGCGATCCACAGCGTCGGCGAGTTCGGCATCACCAGCAGGGCCAGCGTGGTCAGCACCGCGCCGATCATGAAGAACGGGCGGCGACGCCCCCAGCGTGTCCACGTGCGGTCGGACAGATAGCCGATGACCGGTTGTACCAGCAGGCCGGTCAGCGGTGCGGCGATCCACAGTCCGGGCACCGCGTCCATGTCCGCACCCAGCGTTTCGAAGATGCGGCTGGCGTTGGCGTTCTGCAGGGCAAAGCCGAACTGGATGCCAAGGAAGCCAAAGCACATGTTCCAGATCTGCCAGAACGACAACTGCGGTTTTGCAGGACGGCTCATCGTGCGTCCTCTGCTGCGGCCACCGGCGCAATCTTCAGCGCCTGCACCTGGGCCTGGTTCAGCACGCCATCACGACCGCCCTTGCCGCCGGTGTAGTGCGCGAAGTGCTGCAGCGCGCTCATGTTGAAGCCCTCTTCCAGCGTCACCGTGYAGCGGCCTTTGGGTACAGCGAAGATTGCCGCGGTCGAGTCCTGCGCCGCCACGCTGTGCGGCAGCGTTACCGTGTGCCGCTGCGGAGGCTGGCCCTTGCACTGCACGGCCAGCTGCTTCACCGCCGCGGTCACGCCGGTGTTGATCGGGCCATTCGGGTTGATGTACTGCAGGCGCAGGCGCACGTGGCCCGCCCTGGTTTCATTGAACTGCCATTGCCGGCTGCCCCGCAGCACCTGTTGCGGGCCGACGCAGACCATCGGGCTGTGCAGAGATTCCAGCGCACCTTCGCGCCGGGTCAGGCTCAGGCAGTGCTGCAGGCCATCATCGCCGACGCGCACCTGGCCCTTGCTGGTCGTGGCCGCGACACCGTCCTGCCAGAGGACCTGGCCGGCAGCCACCGCGACCGACCAGCCCTTGCCACTGCGCTTTGCCTGCGGTGCCAGCGGCGTGGCCGGTGCCCGTGCATTGGCATCGGCACGCGGCACATCGGGGCTCACAGCTGCCGGCGCGGCGACCAGCTGCACGGTGGTCGTGGTGCCGCGCGTACGCGTTTTTCCCGCGATCAACAAGCCAGCGCCCACCTGCTTCGGGCGCTCCAGCACATAGCGCTTGCCGCCCGCCTCCAGACTGATCCGCTTCTGCTTTCCGAACAGCTCCGGCACCAGCTCGGCCGGCAGCTTGGGCTGCACGCGGCCGTCGTCCTGCACGCCGAACACGCCTTCGGTGACCATCGACAGATAGCCGGCCACCGACCACAGCTGGCGCTCGGAGTTGACCACCGGCCCGCTCAACGCGCCTTCGTCCACGTGCACGGATTGGCTCACCAGCTCATAGTTCTCCATGTTGGAACCGGCCAGCGCCGCCCCTTGCATCAGCGAGCGGATCTCGGCAGCAATGCGCGGCGCATCGTCCACCTTGCGCGCCGCGCGCAGCGAGTACGCGCTGACGAACGGCCAGATCGCACGATTGTGGTAGATCGGTTGCTGCGCTTCCTGCGGCCACACCACCGGGCTGCCGGCAGCGCCCATCGGATAGCCCGCCAGCGCCCGACGCGCACGTTCAGCAGGCAGCACGTCGGCGAGGATGCCCAGCGACAGGCCGAGCAGATCGATCTTGGCGTAGGGCACCGGGTGCGCCGCTTCGCCGATGTAGCTCATGTACTGGCCCATGTCTTCGCGCCAGAAGCGCGCGTCGATCTGCACCGCCAGTGCGTCGGCCCAGGCCCTGTACTGCTCGCTGCGCTCGTCGCCCAGCTGCGCGGCCATCTGCTGCGCCAGGCGCAGCGCCTGGTAATGCAGCACGTTGGTGGACAGCGCGTAGGAATCGCCGATGAAGCGCACGTCCTCGCGCGTCCAGTCCGGATAGGTCTGCTCGCGCCAGTCAAGGAACGAGGTCTCGCCGCGATACAGGCCCATCTGCGCGTCGAAGACCATCGCCCGGTCCTGCGCCAATGTGCCCTGCAGGGCCTGCCAGACCTGCTCGGCAAACGCAGGATCATCCAGCAGGTGGCGTGCGGCGAGGAACCACACCACGYGGTCGCTGCTGATCGGCCAGCTGCCACCGGAGCCGGTGTCCTGGGCCACGAACAGGCCGGGCGTGTGCCCGTCGCGCGCAGCCGACAACTTGAACTGCAGCGACTGACGGGTGCGGTTCGGGTCCAGCTTCGCCAGCGCCAGATCGGCTGCAAAGCTGACGTCACGCGTCCACACATACGGCCAGCGCGCGCCGGTCTGGAAGCACTCGCACGGTACCGGACGGCCTTCGTCGAAGGCCGGATCGCGGATGGCATCCACCCGGTCCTGGTCCATTTCCTGCTGGGCCAGCGCGAACAGCGCGTCGAACATCACGCTGCCGGTCTGGCTGCGCATGGGCGCGGCGGCGATGCGCACCTCACCCTTCGGCGCATGCAGGATGAAACTGCCCTTGGCAGCGGATTCGGCGCGCGCCTGGCGGCCGTCGAATGTCAGGTCGGCCGCGTGCGCGGTCGTCCCCAGCGCTGCCCCCAGGGCAGCGGTCAGGCAAATGATCTTCAGCATCGAAGCGRCAGACCGGCTTGCGCCCGTCGACCTCCCTCCCTCTCTGCACCGTTGTGGGTCCGCACTGCCGTTGCCGGCGTGCGGGCGCGGCACCTCCCTCAAGGTGCCCTGGCCCCATGGTAGACGCGGGGCTGTCGACTGCGTCCAGCTGCATACGTATTCATGGCGTGCAGTACCGGCAGGCCTGCCGGGCTGGCTTATGGTCCGGGTCTGTCAACGGCGCCTTGGGAGGGGAAATGCCGACGTCACCCACAACGGTACGCGCAGTGTTCGCGCACGCTTTCGGCCTGGCCCTGCTGGGATGGGCCGCGCTCGCACAGGCGGCGGCACCGCAGATCGCCAGCGTCGAATCACCGGACAAGGTGCTGAAGGTCAGCCTGGTGCTGGACGGCGGTACCGCGCGCTACCGCGTCGAGCGCCTCGGCCAGACCGTGGTGGCCGATTCGAAGCTGGGTTTTGAACTGCGCGATGGTCGCCTCGACCGCGACTTCAGCCTGCTGGCGCAGGAACGCCGCAGTGTCGACGACAGCTGGGAACAGCCCTGGGGCGAGCGCCGGCTCACCCGCAACCACTTCAACGAACTGACCGTGCACCTGGCCGAAACCACCGGCAGCAAGCGCCGGCTGGACCTGGTGTTCCGCGTCTACGACGACGGCCTGGGCTTCCGCTACGTGTTCCCCGAGCAACCGAACCTGCGCGAAGCGATCATCGATGACGAGCTGACCGAGTTCGCCATCGCGCCGGAGTCCACCGCATGGTGGATACCTGCGGGCGAGCCGATCCATTACGAATACCTGTACCAGCGCACGCCGCTGCGCGAAGTGCCGCTGGTGCACACGCCGATGACCCTGCGCAGCCACGACGGCCTGCACGTGGCCATCCATGAGGCGGCACTGGTCGACTACGCGGGCATGTGGCTGCGCCGCACCGAGGGCCAGCGCCTGCGCGCCCAGCTTTCGCCCTCGGCCGAAGGCTGGAAGGTGCGCCGCGCCCTGCCCTTCGCCACGCCGTGGCGCACCCTGCAGATCGCCGACCGTGCCGGCGGCCTGGTCGAGTCCGACCTGATCCTCAACCTCAACGAGCCCAATGCGCTGGGCGATGTGAGCTGGGTGAAGCCGGCCAAGTATCTGGGCGTGTGGTGGTCGATGCACCTGGATGAAGAGAGCTGGGCCACCGGACCAAAGCATGCGGCCACCACCGCAAAGACACGGAAGGTGATCGATTTCGCCGCCGCGCACGGCTTCCGTGGTGTGCTGGTGGAAGGCTGGAATCCTGGCTGGGACGGCAACTGGGTCGGCAATGGTTACGACTTCGACTTCACCCGCGCCACGCCGGATTTCGACATCRAATCATTGTCGGCGTACGGGCTGAAGAAGGGCGTGCACCTGATCGGCCATCATGAAACCGGCTGCGCGATCGAACACTACGAAGACCAGCTGGGTGCTGCGCTGGATCTGTATGCGCGGCTGGGCGTGGACCAGTTCAAGACCGGCTACGTCTGCGACGACGGCCAGGTTGATCGCCGCAATCCGGCCGGCGGCCCGCTGTGGCGCGAGTGGCACGACGGGCAGTTCATGGCCCGCCATCACCTGAAGGTGGTGCAGGAAGCCGCCCGCCGGCACCTGTCGGTGAACCCGCACGAGCCGATCAAGGACACCGGCCTGCGCCGCACCTACCCGAACTGGATTTCCCGCGAGGGCGCACGTGGCATGGAATACAACGCCTGGGGCCAGCCACCGAACCCGCCCGAGCATGAGGTCAACCTGGTGTTCACCCGCATGCTGGCCGGGCCGATGGATTACACGCCCGGCATCCTCAGCCTGAAGGGCCGCCACGGCCAGGCCATTCCCAGCACGCTGGCCCGCCAGCTGGCCCTGTATGTGGTGCTGTACAGCCCGATCCAGATGGCTGCCGACCTGCCCGAGCACTACCTGCAGCACCGCGAAGCGTTCCGCTTCATCGAGGACGTGGCGGTGGACTGGGAGCAGAGCCGCGTGCTCGATGGCGAGGTCGGCGACTACGTGACGATCGTGCGCCGCGACCGCAACAGCCGCGACTGGTTCCTGGGCAGCATCACCGACGAGAACGGCCGCGTGCTGCCGGTGTCGCTGGGTTTCCTGGAGCCGGGCGTGCGCTACCGGGCCGAGGTCTACCGCGATGGCGATGGCGCGGATTTCCGCAGCAATCCCTTTGCCTTCAAGCGCGAAACCCGCGTGGTCAGCAGCACCGATTCACTCACGCTGGTGCTGGCGCCGGGCGGCGGACAGGCCATCCGCTTCACCCCGCTGTGAATGCGCAGGTAGTGCCGGCCGCTGGCCGGCATCGTTGCGACGTGGATGGTTGCCGGCCAGTGGCCGGCACTACCGGAATGATGATCTGGAAGCGATTACAACTCTGCAAACGCCATTGAATACGTATGCAGGGTGATTCCCACGAAGAACGCGCTGCCTACCATAGCGGCGACGACAGCGGCCACCGCGTCGCACGTCCTCGAC
>NZ_JBFRFE010000005.1:0-23783 GCF_052114665.1 Stenotrophomonas sp. 2YAF22
GGTGTACTGATCATCCTCGCCTTGCGCCAGCCACCCCAGCGGTAATACGCCAGCGACAGCAGCATCGACACCAGCGAGCCGGCCGGGAAACTCCACCAGATCGCATCGGCACCCCAGTACGGCTGCAGGAATTCGGCGAACGGCACGCGCACGCCCCACAGCGACGCGGCCAGGATCAGCAGCGGCGGCAGCACCGCGCCGGTAGAGCGCACCACGCCGGAGATCACGAAGCTGACGCCGAAGAACAGGAACGAACCGATCACGATGTGGTTCAGGTGCCGCGCGATCTGCAGCGATTCGCTGCCCTGCGGCAGGAACAAGGCCAGCGAGTACTGGTCCAGCAGCACCAGCGGCAGGATCAACGCGCCGGTCAGCAGGAAGTTGAACGCGATGCCCTGGCGTGCGGTACCGCGCACGCGATCCCAGCGCTGCGCACCGACATTCTGCGCGGCCATCGACGAACACGCCGCACCGATCGCCATCGCCGGCATCTGCACGTAGTTCCACAGCTGCAGCGATGCACCGTAGGCTGCGCCGGTGTCGGTACCGTACTGGTTGACCATGGTCATCAGCATGATCACCGACAGCGAGATCAGCACCATCTGCAGGCCCATCGGTACGCCCTTGACCACCAGCGCGCGCAGGATGGTCATGTCCAGCTTGAACAGGTGCATGTCGGCGCGGCCCAGCCACAGCGTGTGCCGCTTGTGCCGCATGTACAGCAGCAGGCCGGCCAGCGACAGCGTCTGCGACACCAGCGTGGCCCAGGCCGAGCCGGCGATGCCCAGTTCCGGGAACGGCCCCATGCCGAAGATCAGCACCGGGTTCAGGGCGATGTCCAGCACCACCGAGACCAGCAGGAAGCGGAACGGCGTGCGCGAATCGCCGGCACCGCGCAGCGCCGCACTGAGGAAGGCGAAGGCGTACAGCGTCGGCATCGCCAGGAAGATGATGCGCAGGTAGGCCTCGGCCAACGGCAGCGAGGCGGCAGGCGTGCCCATCGCCGCCAGCAGCGGGTGGGCCAGGAACCAGCCGGCGATGGCGATGATGACCGACAGGCCGATGAAGAACGTGGCGCTGGTGCCGACCACGCGTCGTGCCTGGGCGATGTCGCGCGCACCGATGGCCTGGCCGATCAGGATGGTCGAGGCCATGCCGAAGCCGAACACCGAACCGATCAAGAAGAACATGATGTTGTTGGCGTTCGCGGTCGCGGTCAGTGCCGCTTCGCCAAGGAAGCGCCCCACCCATACCGCGTTCACCGAGCCGTTCAGCGACTGCGCGATGTTGCCTGCCAGGATCGGCAGCGCGAACAGCAGCAGGTTGCGGCCTATCGGGCCGGAGGTCAGGTCAAGCGGCGCTTTGGCCATGGAGTGGTGATCGATTCCCGGGAGGCGCACACTAGCATCAAGCCGGTTTGCAGGATGTGGCAATGCATCAATCACAACAGGCGATGCGGATGATCGTGGCGGCCTTGATCGCAGCGGCGCTGGCCGCATGTTCGTCAGGTGACCGGCTCGGCGATACCCAGGTGCGGCCGACCGACCGCCCCGAGTGCCTGGTCGGCAGCCAGCGCCAGGACCTGGCGGCCGGCACACCGGCATTGATCGGGGGTAGCGGCTGCCGCACCGACCCCGACAATCCGCGTCCCCTGAACAAGCGAACGGAGTAGTCCCTACCGATGTCCGAGCTTTCCCCGTTGGCGCCCAGCGTCCGTCTGGACATCTGGTTGTGGGCGGCCCGCTTCTTCAAGACCCGCAGCCTGGCCAAACAGGCGATCGAGACCGGCAAGGTATCCGTGGCCGGGCAGCGCCCGAAATCCTCACGCGCAGTACGCGTGGGAGAGCAGCTGCTGGTCGATCGCGGTGAAGAACACTTCGAGATCCAGGTGCTGGGCCTGAGCGACCAGCGCGGCCCGGCGCCGGTGGCGCAGCAGCTGTATGCCGAGAGCGAGGCCTCCAAGGCGCGCCGCGCCGAACAGCGTGCGCTGCGCATTGCCGCGCGTGATGGCTACCAGGCACCGGAGCACAAGCCGGACAAGCGCGCGCGCAGGTTGATCCGCGCTCTGGGTGATCTCGACGCGCTATGACGCAGTGACCGGACTGAACCGGCTCGCGCTCCGGTAGCCGTCCACCTTGGTGGGCGCTTTGCCATGCGCCGACCAAGGTCGGCCCCTACCGTATCGTGGGTCTGGCTCGCGCTCTGGTAGCCCCCCACCTTGGTGGGCGCTTTGCCGCCTACGCTCAGCCACCGTTCGGCTTGCGCCCCGCACGTTGGATCGTCCTCCTCATGGAAGCCCACCATGTTCCTGCGCCGCAGCCTGCTGTGCCTGGCCCTGTCCGCCGCCGTCCCGGTGTTCGCCGCCGACATCACCTTCTGGGATACCCCGCAGCGCGGTGGCAACAGCTTCAACGAAACGCCGCCCGACCGTGCCTACTTCCAGGGCCTGCGTGACACCGGCGCCACCTGGGTACGACTGACCCCGGACAAGTGGCGCAGTGCCGGCGGCCGCGATTTCCTGATGGGCGATGCCGACCACTATCAAGGACTGGTCGATGCCGACGTGGCCACGCTGCGTCGCGCGCTGGATGACGCCAATGCCGTGGGATTGAAGGTGGTGCTGGTGCCGCTGTCACTGCCGCTGCTGCGCTGGAAACAGAAGAACGGTGACGTGGTCGACCAGCGCCTGTGGCAGTCCTTCGACAACCACGCACCTGCGCAGCGCTTCTGGCGTGATCTTGCCGCCGCGCTGAAAGGGCATCCGGCGCTGGCCGGCTACAACCTGATCAACGAGCCGGCGCCGGAATACGGCACCACGCTGGCCGAACACGCCTCCCGCGAGGACATGCTGAAGTGGTATGCGGGCGTGCAGGGCGGACCGCGCGATCTGCGCCAGCTGTACACGGAACTGGTGGCCAGTGTGCGCGCGGTTGATGCAGACATGCCGCTGATGCTCGACGCTGGTTGGTACGCAGCGGCCGATGCCTTCGATTACTGGCCGGCGCCCCTGCAGGACACGAAGCTGCTTTACAGCGTGCACATGTACGAGCCGTACGCGGCCACCAGTGCGCCGAACCAGAAGCGCAGCAAACCGTACCGCTATCCCGCCGAAGTGCCGTTTGGCGACCGCAGCGAGCGCTGGGACGCCGCGCGCGTGCGCAGCTACCTGCAGCAGCCGATGGACTGGGCGAAGACACATGGCATTGGTGCCAACCGGATGGTGATCGGTGAGTTCGGCTGCATGCGCCGCTGGCCGGACTGCGGCCGCTACCTGCGCGACGTGCTGGACGTGGCCGAGCAGCAGAAGGTGCACTGGGCGTTCTACGCATTCCGCGAAGACGGTTGGGATGGCATGGACTACGAACTGGGCGACAAGCCGCTGCCGGGATCGTACTGGCAGGCTATCGAAAAGGGCGAAGCAGCGCAGCCGCCGCGTTCGATGCAGGCGCCGCTGTTCGCGCCGATCCTGGAGCGGTTGAAGGAAGGGGCGCCTCGGTAGTCGCCCACCTTGGTGGGCGTTGTGTCCGGTGCCAACCAAGGTTGGCATCTACCAAGTCATGACCCCGCGGTAGCGCTTTGGTAGTCGCCCACCCTGGTGGGCGCTTTGCCAGGTGCCAACCAAGGTTGGCACCTACCATATACGGTCAACCGTGCAGGTCGTAGCGGTCCAGTTCCATCACCCGCGTCCAGGCGGCGATGAAATCCTGCACGAACTTCTTCTCGCCATCGGCACTGGCATACACCTCGGCCAACGCGCGCAGCACGGCGTTGGAACCGAACACGAGATCCGCACGGGTGCCGGTCCAGCGCGCAGCACCATCGCTGCGTCCACGGCCTTCATAGCTTTCGCGACCGGTCGCCTTCCAGGTGGTGCCCATGTCCAGCAGGTTGACGAAGAAGTCGTTGCTCAGCGTGCCGGGACGGCTGGTGAACACGCCGTGCCTGCCACCGTCGGCATTGGCGCCGAGCACGCGCAGGCCACCGACCAGGGCGGTCATTTCCGGTGCGGTGAGGGTCAGCAGCTGTGCCTTGTCGATCAGCAGCGCCTCCTCCGGCACGCTGTAAGCGCCCTTGAGGTAGTTGCGGAAACCATCGGCAGCCGGTTCCAGCACCGCGAACGATTCGACGTCAGTCTGTTCCTGGCTGGCATCGGTGCGGCCCGGGGTGAACGGCACACTCAGGTCATGGCCGCCGGCCTTTGCCGCCTGCTCGATGCCGACGCCACCGGCCAGCACGATCAGGTCGGCCAGCGACACCTGCTTGCTGCCCGTGCCGTTGAACTCGGCCTGGACCTTTTCCAGCGCGGCCAGCACCTTGGCCAGCTGTTGCGGCTGGTTCACCGCCCAGTCCTTCTGCGGTGCCAAGCGCACGCGTGCACCATTGGCGCCACCGCGCTTGTCCGAACCGCGGAAGGTCGAGGCCGAGGCCCACGCCGTGGACACCAGCTCGGCCACGCTCAGGCCGGTCGCTGCGATCTTCTGCTTCAGCGCGGCGATGTCCTTGGCGTCGATCAACGGGTGCCTGGCTTCCGGCACCGGGTCCTGCCAGATGAATTCCTCGGCTGGAATCTCCGGGCCGAGATAGCGCGCACGTGGGCCCATGTCGCGATGGGTCAACTTGAACCAGGCGCGGGCGAAGGCATCGGCGAACGCCTGCGGATCAGCAAGGAATTTCCGCGAGATCTTTTCGTAGGCCGGGTCCATGCGCAGCGACAGGTCGGTGGTCAGCATCGTCGGGCGGTGCTTTTTCGACGGATCGTGCGCATCGGGAATCACCGCATCCGCATTCTTGGCGACCCACTGGTGGGCGCCGGCCGGGCTCTTGCTCAGCTCCCATTCGTTGCCGAACAGGATCTCGAAGAAATCGTGGCTCCACTGCGCGGGGGTGCGGGTCCAGGTGACTTCCAGGCCGCTGGTGATGGTGTCGCCACCTTTGCCGCTGCCGAAGCTGTTGGCCCAGCCCAGGCCCTGGCTTTCCAGGCCCGCTGCTTCCGGTTCCTTGCCGACGTTGTCGGCCGGGCCTGCACCATGGGTCTTGCCGAAACTGTGGCCACCGGCGATCAGGGCGACGGTTTCCTCATCGTCCATCGCCATGCGGCCGAAGGTGTCGCGGATGTCATGCGCGGCCAGCACCGGATCGGGATTGCCATCCGGGCCTTCCGGGTTCACATAGATCAGGCCCATCTGTACCGCGGCCAGCGGGTTTTCCAGTTTGCGCGAGTGCACATCGCCATCAGCGTCGTCATCGGACACCAGCACGCCGTGGTCCTCTTGCACGCCCTCCGAGCCGTGCTTGTAACGCACGTCGCCGCCGAGCCAGGTGGTTTCGCGGCCCCAGTACACGTCCTGGTCCGGCTCCCAGGTATCGGGACGGCCGCCGGCAAAGCCGAGCGTCTTGAAGCCCATCGACTCCAGTGCGACGTTGCCGGTCAGGATCAGCAGGTCGGCCCAGGAAATGGCCTGGCCATATTTCTGCTTGATCGGCCACAGCAGGCGCCGTGCCTTGTCCAGGCTGACGTTGTCCGGCCAGCTGTTGAGCGGAGCGAAGCGCTGCTGGCCGCGACCACCGCCGCCACGGCCATCGTCGATTCGGTAGGTACCGGCGCTGTGCCACGCCATGCGGATGAACAGGCCGCCGTAGTGGCCGAAGTCGGCTGGCCACCAGTCCTGCGAGTCGGTCATCAACGCCTTCAGGTCGGCCTTCAGGGCGCTGTAGTCCAGCCCGTTGAAGGCCTTGGCGTAGTCGAAGCCCGCATCGAGGGGATTGGAGCGCGTGGAGTGCTGGTTGAGCAGGTCCACGCGCAGCTGGTTCGGCCACCAGTCGCGGTTGGTCGTCGCATCACCGACGACGGCATGGTTGAACGGGCACTTCGCTTCGCTTTTCATGGGTCTCTACCTGTGGGCTGGCGAATGAGGGAATCAGATCGCTTACCCACCATAGGCATCGCCTAATGATGGGTAAATTCGATTGATTCAACCGATGCGATAGTGGCCGCCTATGGCAGGCGGCGCTTGCATCGTTGTGCGCGATCAGCGCTTGAGCAGGCCCGCGCCGAGCTTGAACAGATCGCTGGCGCCGAACTGGCCATCGCCGTCCTGGTCGAGCGCACCGCCAAGCAGGCTGCCGATGCCGCCGCCGGATTGCTGTGCTTCCTGGCCGAGGGCCTGGCTGAGCTGGCCTGCGTTGCCGCTCTGGGCAAACCGCTGGGCCAGGAACGACATGACGATGGGGGCAAGGATCGCCAGCAGCTGGCTGGACTTGCCGCTGTCCAGGCCGGTCTTCTGGCCCAGCGCTTCGGCCGCCTGCGAGGTCTGCCCACCGAATACGTGGCCGAGGATGCCGGCACCGTTGGTGGCGTTGCCGCCGGCACCGCCCATCACCGCGCCGAGGATGCTGCCGAGGTCGAAACCGCCACCACCGCCGCCGGCCGAGCCAAGGTGGTCGCGCTGCAGGGCATTGAGGAGGGACTGCGCACCCTGCGGCTCACTGGCGTTCTGGCCCATTGCGCCGAGCAGCAGGGGCAGGGCGCTGCCGACGGCCTGGGTAGCCTGGCTGCTGTCCAGGCCGAGCTGCTGCGACACCTGCTGCAGGCCTTGGCCCTGCTGCAGCTGCTGGAAGAGGGATGCAGCGAGGGATTCGGTGTTCATGGCGGTCTCCGGTCTGTGAAGGACGAACCGCCCGAGCATAACGCCGTGTACACGACGGCAATGCGAAGGCTTCATGGCGGGCGTCCGCCGGGCAGGGCCGGCGGAACATGCGGCCTGCCTTACAGCAGCGCCTTCAACCGGTACAGCGCTTCCAGTGCCTGCTTCGGGGTCAGCTCGTCCGGGTCGATCGCGGCCAGCGCCTCCTGCGCCTTGTTCGGCGGAGCGGCAAACAGCCCGAACTGCTGCGGGGCATCCAGCGCCTGCGGGGCGAGTTCGGCGGCATGGCTTTCGCCGCCGCGCTGTTCCAGCTCGGCCAGGCGTCGGCGCGCCTGTGCCACGGTGGCACGCGGCAGGCCGGCCAGGGCGGCCACCTGCAGGCCGAAGCTGCGGTTGGCCGGGCCGTCCTTCACTGCATGCATGAACACCAGCGCTTCGCCGTGCTCGACGGCATCCAGATGCACGTTGGCGATGCCGCTGCGGCCGCCCTCGTGCTGTTCGTCGGCCAACGCGGTCAGTTCGAAGTAATGGGTCGCAAACAGCGTGTAACAGCGGTTTTCGTAGGCGAGGTGGCGCGCTACCGCGTCGGCCAGGGCCAGGCCGTCGTAGGTGGACGTGCCGCGGCCGATCTCGTCCATCAGCACCAGCGAATGCGCGGTGGCGTGGTGCAGGATGTAGCTGGTTTCGGCCATCTCGACCATGAAGGTCGACTGCCCGCGGGCAAGGTCATCACCGGCGCCGATGCGGGTCAGGATGCGGTCGATCGGGCCGATCAACGCGCGGCTGGCCGGCACGAAGCTGCCGATGTGGGCCAGCAGCACGATCAGCGCGTTCTGCCGCATGTAGGTCGATTTACCGCCCATGTTCGGGCCGGTAATGACCAGCATGCGACGGTCCGGGTGCAGGTCCAGGTCGTTGGGCTCGAACGGCTGGTCACGCACCGCTTCCACCACCGGATGGCGGCCGCGCTCGATCTTCAGGCACGGCTCGGCCTGCAGTTCCGGGCGCGCCCAGTCCAGCGCCTGCGCACGCTCGGCGAAGGCGGCCAGCACATCCAGTTCGCTGAGTGCGGCGGCGCACTGCTTGAGCGGCTCCAGCTGGGTGCCCAGCGTGTCCAGCAGCTGCTCGTAAAGGTACTTTTCGCGCGACAGCGAACGGTCACGCGCGGACAGCACCTTGTCTTCGAACGCCTTCAGTTCTTCGGTGATGTAGCGCTCGGCGTTGGTCAGTGTCTGGCGGCGGGTGTAGTGCACCGGCGCACGGTCGGACTGGCCCTTGCTGATTTCGATGTAGTAGCCGTGCACACGGTTGTAGCCGACCTTCAAGGTGGCGATGCCGCTGCTCTCGCGCTCGCGCTGTTCCAGGTCGACCAGGAACTGGTCGGCGTGCGTCGACAGGCGGCGCAGCTCATCCAGCTCGGTGTCGAAGCCATCGGCCAGCACGCCACCGTCGCTGAGCTTGAGCGGCGGCATGTCGGCGATCGCGCTGGCCAGCAGGTGGGCGCATTCGTCGTGTTCGCCGAGCGCGGCGTGCAGGGTCTGCAGGCGCGGTGAATCCAGCGGTGACAGCACCTCGCGTACGGCCGGCAGCAGGCCGAGGCCATCGCGCAGGGTGGAGAAATCGCGCGGCCGTGCCGAGCGCAGGGCAACGCGGGTGAGGATGCGTTCAAGGTCGCCGAGGCGGCGGAACTGTTCGCGGATATCTGCGTCCGCGCCACGGTCGATCAGTGTTTCCACCGCGTGGTGGCGCTGCACCAGCACCTCGCGCAGGCGCAGCGGCCGATGCAGCCAGCGGCGCAGCAGGCGGCCGCCCATCGGCGTCACTGTGCTGTCGAGCACGCCGAGCAGGGTGTTGCGGGTATCGCCGTCGACGCGGGTGTCCAGCTCCAGATGGCGACGCGTTGCCGCGTTCATCGCGATCGCTTCGCTGGCGGTCTCCATCGAGATGGACGTCAGGTGCGGCAGGCGCTGCTTCTGGGTTTCCTCGACATAGCCGAGCAGGGCGCCGGCAGCGGCCGTGGCGCGCGGCTTGTCATCGATGCCGAAGCCGCTGAGGTCGTGCAGCTTGAAGAAGTTCAGCAGCTGGCGGCGACCACTGTCGGCGTCGAACAGCCACGGCGCGCGGCGACGTACGCCGCTGCGCTGGCGCAGGAAGTCGGGCCAGTTCTCTTCATCCGGAACCAGCAGTTCGGCTGGCTCCAGGCGGGCCAGCTCGGCCTCGAGTGCGTCGTCGTTGTCGACTTCGTTGACCAGGAAGCGGCCGCCGGCCAGATCGGCCCATGCCAGCCCATAGCCGCTCTTGTTGCGCGACAGGGCCATCAACAGGGTGTCGCGGCGCTCGTCCAGCAGCGCCTCGTCGGTAACGGTGCCCGGGGTGACGATGCGCACCACCTTGCGTTCGACCAGACCCTTGGCCAGTGCCGGGTCGCCGATCTGTTCGCAGATCGCCACCGATTCGCCCAGCGCCACCAGCCGGGCCAGGTAGCCCTCGTAGGCATGCACCGGCACGCCGGCCATCGGAATGGGCGCGCCGCCGGAGCTGCCGCGCTGGGTGAGGGTGATGTCCAGCAGCCGCGCCGCCTTGCGGGCGTCGTCGTAGAACAGCTCGTAGAAGTCGCCCATGCGGAAGAACAGCAGCAGGTCCGGGTAGTCGGACTTGGCTGCGAAGAACTGCTTCATCAGCGGGGTGTGCTCTGCACTGGCCTTGGATGAGGACGTTTTCGTTTTTGAATCAGTGGTTTGCAAGAGAGCTTCCTACGGGTTGTAGCGATCGACCCGGGTCACTGACCGCGAGTGACGGGGTTCTTCGTTGCGCTGCGGTTGCGCCGGTCACTCAAAGAGGATCAAATCGATGTTGCGACGGACACACGGCGGATCGACCATGGATACGGTTGTTGCGACGCAGGCAGATGCCCCGCGCCGCCGAGGCACCAAGTTTAAGCTGACCTGCCACCAAATCTGCGAACTGAGCGTGGCCAAGGCCCCGGTTGAAGGAAAACAGGGGAGGGCGGTCATAGCCTCGCGGCCGCCGGCAGAGGCGGGCAAGCCTTGCCGCGTGCTGGGCGGGAACCGAGGTGCTCCGACGGGCTTTGGGTTCTACGTGGGCCCCACCCGCACCACCTACGAAGTCGTAGTCCGAGGCCCAGTTGGGGTTCGGCGGTTCTCATTGGGCAGCGTCACCGACATCGGTCCCGAACAAGCCTACGAGCTGGCCCGTCAGAAGTTGGCCGTGGTCCGGGAAACCGGCCAGCATCCCTCCACGGAAGAGGTCCGAGCCGAATATTTGGTCGAGTTGAAAAGGGCCACGCTGGCGGACTGCTCGATTCTGGTGAGCCGATGAAAACCACTGCGCTGATTTCGTGCTTCGTCCTTTGTGTTCTATTTGGGTCCTCGGTGTCCGCCCGGCCGCTGGCAGAAAGACTCGCGGCAGACATGGAGATGGCCGAACACTCTATTCTTGCCTCGCTGGTAGTGCACAAGAGTTCCGAGAGCAAGTCACTGTGCTCTCAGACGCCATATGCTTGTGTAGGAGCTGACGGTGCTGAGCTTGGTCTTGCCTTGATAGGGGGAAGTAGGAGTCCGGCTGCCCCTCGGAACTTGGTTGAACTGTCCCGCTTCCGTATGGACGGAGCGCTCTCCGAAGACTACAAGTGCTACGTCGCCGCGCAGGGCAATTCAATGGTTCAGGCTGCGTCGAGGCTGGATGCCAGGAAGCTGGCAGGTCAATGCCTCTCCGAACTTGCTGCTTTCAAGCGTCGGGCGGGCGGGGCGAAATTCGACGTGGCGCCTGAAAACATCTGTAGCTCAGTCGCGGACATCCAGAGTTCCCTGCGTGACGTGGTCAGGCTCGCCAAGGCCGGTAGTGACTGCGATGGCGTCTGAATCGGTCGTTTGACATGTACTACCACAACCGGTCGCGCTGTAACGGTTGGCGTGTTCCGCAGGCGGGATGCCGCAGGGGGGAGGGGCGCCACTTCAGGCGCACACCAGTGCAACGTTCGGGTGGCTGGCGAAGATCTCCATCACGATGTCGAAGTAGGTCTGCCCCTCGCCACGTTGCAGGGCGTCCAGCTGGCGGCCGATGGTTTCGGCATTGAACGTACCCGGCTGCCGCAGCTTGTCTTCCAGCCACGCGCGCGTGGTCTCCAATCCCAGTGCCTCGCGGCTGTGGTCGATGTCGCGCCAGACCAGCGTAGCGGTTTCGTGCCCGGCCAGCGCGCCATAACCGCCGTACAGCAGATCGTCCAGTCCATCGAGACTGGGCCCGAGCTGCCAGGCTTCGCCGGCCATGAATACCCGGTTGATCTCCGCATAGAGGCTGGGGATATCAACGATGGTGGTGCCTTCGATCTGCAGGAATACGGTCATGCGCCGACTGTAGCGTGGGCGGGCGAAAGGCGTTGTGCTGAACGCCGTTGCTTTGCGACGTGGCGCGTGCGTACGCATACTCTGGATCTCTGCCTGCGGTGTTCTGTCCCGTAGTTCTGGGCATTTGAAAATTTCCCTATAGAAATCCTTCGGGCGGCCGATAGCCTATGCGCCACTTCGCGTCGGGCGCGGTGGCATGCCGTTGCATACCCCCGGCGAACCTCGATTCAAGCCATCGGGTTGGCCCTTCTCCTTTCCGGGAGCAGGACCGCTGACGCGTGGCATCAACACGTGGAATTGATTGTGCAAGCAAGGAAGATGTCTGTGCGCGGTGCGCGCCGCAGTGGTGGAGGGTTGGTGCTTCTGGGCATGGCCTTCAGTGTTGCTGCCCAGCAGGTGGGTGACCCGGGCGCGCAGGAGCTGCTGCGCCAGCAGGAACGAGAACGCGTGCTGCGCGAGCAGCAGGAAAGCCGGCCCGATGTACGCCTGGAGAGCAGCCAGGGTGAACAGGGGGAGCGCCTGCCGACGCAGGAGCAGCCCTGCGTGCGTATTGATCGCATCGTGCTGGACGGCGAGGGTGCCAAGGGCTTCCAGTGGGCATTGGCCGCAGCCGATCCGCGCGAAGATCCCGCCAGCGGCCGCTGCCTGGGCACTGAAGGCATCAACGTGGTGATGAAGCGCGTACAGAACGCGATCATCGCGCGTGGCTATGTCACCACCCGCGTGCTGTCGGCTCCGCAGGATCTGAATACCGGCACGCTGACACTGTCGGTGGTGCCCGGGCGATTCCGCGAGGCGGTGTTCACCGAGGCGGATGGGCGGCATCCGGCCATCGCCAATGCGCTGCCGATCCGCAGTGGCGGCCTGTTGAACCTGCGCGACATCGAGCAGGGGCTGGAGAACCTGCAGCGCGTGCCCACCGTCACTGCTGACATCAAGATCGCACCTGCAGACGGCGAAGGCGCCGCGCCCGGGCAGAGCGACCTGAACATCGACTGGAAACAGCGTTCGCCGGTGCGTGCCAGCCTGACCCTGGACGATGCAGGCAGCCAGGGCACCGGCAAGCTGCAGGCCAACGCCACGCTGTCGTTGGACAACCCGCTGGGCCTGAACGAGCTGTTCTACGTCAGCGCGGGGCGCGGCGTGTTCAATGGCAAAGGCAAGGACACCAACAGCTGGACCGCGCACTACGACGTGCCCTACGGCTACTGGCTGTTCGGCGCCACGGCCAGTGCCTACGACTACAGCCAGACCGTGGTGGGCGCGTACGAAAGCTATGACTACAGCGGCCGCAGCGGCAACGCCGAGGCACGCGTGGATCGCCTGCTGCTGCGCAATGCCAAGACCAAGCTGGGCATCTACGGCCGCGGCTGGCAGCGCACGTCGAAGAACTACATCGACGATACCGAGATCGAGGTGCAGCGTCGCCGTACCTCGGGCTGGGAGCTCGGCCTGACCCACAAGCAGTTCATCGGCGCGGCTACGCTTGATGCCACGCTGGCATACCGGCGCGGCACCGGCGCCTTCCATGCACTGCGCTCCCCGGAAGAGATGGCCCAAGCGTGGGATCCAACCCTGCCGTTGGAAGGCACCTCGCGGATGAAGGTGATCACGGCTGACGCGCAGTTGAGCGTGCCGTTCCAGCTGGGCAAGCAGCGCCTGCGCTACACCGCCGCCTGGCGCGCGCAGTGGAACCGCACACCATTGTCGCCACAGGATCGCTTTGCGATCGGCGGCCGCTACACGGTGCGTGGCTTCGATGGCGAAAGCTCGCTCAGCGGTGAGCGCGGCTGGTCGCTGCGCAACGACCTGTCGCTGGGCATCGGCGGCGGCCAGGAGTTCTACGTCGCCGCCGACTACGGCCGCATCGGCGGGCCATCGGCGCAATGGCAATCCGGCCGGGATCTGGCCGGCATGGCATTGGGCCTGCGCGGCGGCTGGCAGCAGCTTTCCTGGGACGGTTTCGTGGGCTCGGCCCTGCACAAGCCCTCCAACTTCCCGACTGACTACACCACCTTCGGCTTCAGCCTGGCGTGGCGCTACTGATCTGGCACAAGGATTCGTGAAATGAACAGCATCTATCGCCTGGTTTTCAATCGCGCGCTGCGCGTGTGGCAGGTCGCTTCGGAACTGGTGAAAGGCGGTGGCGGCCTGGTCGGCCAGGTCGCCGGCCGGCAGACGGCAGCCGTGTCGCCGCTCGGCTTCGCACTGATGTGCGCGTTGGGATGGGTCAGCCTGGCGCCATTGGCGCAGGCGCAGTCGGGTGGCCACATTGTGTCCGATCCCAACGCGCCCGGCCGTGAGCGCCCCACGGTGGTGACCGCGCCGAACGGTGTGCCGATGGTCAACATCACCACGCCGTCGGCCGGTGGTGTCTCACGCAACCGCTACTCGCAGTTCGATGTCGGCCGTGAGGGCGTGATCCTCAACAACGCGCGTGGCCAGGTGCAGACGCAGTTGGGCGGTTGGGTGCAGGGCAATCCATGGTTGGCCACCGGCAGCGCACGGGTCATCCTCAACGAGGTCAACGGCCCGGCCAGCCGACTCAATGGCTATGTGGAAGTGGCCGGACAGCGCGCCGAGGTCATCATCGCCAATCCGGCCGGTATCCAGGTCAACGGTGGTGGTTTCCTCAATGCCAGCCGCGTCACGCTCACCACCGGCACGCCGGTGTTCAGCGGCAGCGGTTCGCTGGAAGGTTATCGGGTCAGTGGTGGGGCAATCGAGGTCAACGGCGATGGCCTCGATGCCAGCCGCGCCGACTACACCGACCTGATCACCCGATCGCTGAAGGTCAACGCCGGCATCTGGGCCAACCAGCTGCAGGCGACCCTCGGCAACAACGTGGTCAGTGCCGACCACAGCCAGGTCAACGCTGCGGCGGCCAGCGGCGATGCGCCGACCTTTGCACTGGATGTGGGCGCGCTGGGTGGCATGTTCGCCAACAAGATCTGGCTGGTCGGCAATGAACACGGTGTGGGCGTGCGCAATGCCGGCAGCATCGGTGCCCAGGCCGGCGAACTCGTGGTCACGGTGGATGGCCGGCTGGAGAACACCGGCGCGCTGCAGTCACTGCAGAACGTGCGCGTGCACGCGAGCGGCGATCTGGCCAATGCCGGCACCATCGCTGCCACGCGTGAAGCTGCGATCACCTCCGGTGGCACGCTGGACAACAGTGGCGGCAAGCTCAATGCACAGCGCCTGCAGCTGCAGGCACAGGCCCTGCGCAACCATGGCGGCGCCATCGAGCAGACCGGCGTGCAGGCGTTGAGCCTCAACGCGGGCAGCGTGAGCAATCGCAGCGAAGGCCTGATCGGTGCGCTGGATGCGGTGGCGTCGGGCGGCTCCGGCGGTACCCCCAGCAGTGGCACCTCGCCGGGAAGCGGCGGAACGCCAGGTACCGGTGCGCCCGGAACCGGCACGCCCGGTACGGGTACTCCGGGTACACCGGGTACCGGCACTGGCGGCGGTACGCCGGTGACGCCGGCTGTTCCGTTGGCCGCAGGTGTGCTGGACATCGCCGGCACGCTCGACAACGACGGCGGCAGCATCAGCAACGGCGGTCGTGTTTCGCTGGTTGCGGGCAATGGTCTGGACAACAGCGGAGGCCGCCTTGGTGTGGCCTCGCTGCGCGCCACGGGCGATCTGAACAACGATGGCGGCACACTGCAGGTGCACGGTGACGCTGCGCTGCGGCTGGGCACGCTATCCAACCAGAAGGGCGCGCTGAGTGTGGCCGGTACGCTGCAGCTGCAGACACAGTCGCTGGACAACCGGGCAGGCGAGCTGCGCCATGCCGGCAGTGCCGAGTCGGCATGGACAGTGCAAGGCGCGTTCAACAACGAGGGCGGCCTGCTGGCGACCAATGCCGAGCGCCTGACGCTGGGGGCAGGTCGGGTCTTCAATGCCGGTGGCCGCATCGAGCATGCCGGTAACGGCGGCCTGTTGCTGACCACGGGCGACTGGACCGGTGCCGGCGGTCGCCTGAGCACGCTCGGTCGCCTGGACTGGACGGTGGGCAATGCGGACGTGCGCAATGGCACGCTCACCGCAGCGCAGTTCCAGATCGTCGCCGGCACGCTGGACAACCGCGGCGGCAGCCTGCTGTCGCTGGGCAACCAGGGCAGCATGCTGCGCGCCGGTACGCTGGACAACAGTGCCGGTGGCACCGTGGCCGGCAATGGCGAGCTGCACCTGACAGCGACCACGCTGGACAACAGCAAGGGCCTGCTGCAGCAGGCCGGCAACGGCGCGTTGCGTGTACACGCCGATACGCTGCGAGGCAGCGAAGGCCGCCTGCTCAGCAACGGCGACCTGTCGCTGACCGGTGGCCAGCTGGATGTGAGTGGCGGCATCACCTCGGCGCAGAGCGTGCAGATCCAGGCCGACGGCCTGCGCAACGCCGGTGGCCAGATCGTGTCGCTCGGCAATTCCGAGTTGGCGCTGGAGTTAGGTGGCACCTTCGACAACCAAGGCGGGCAGGTGCTTGGCAATGCGGGCCTGCGCATCGATGCGGGCCGCATCGACAACCAGAAGGGCACGCTGCAGTCGGCCGGTAGCCAGGGCGCGACACTGACCGTGCGCGACGATCTGGACAACAGCGCCGGTGCGATCTCTGGCAACGGCCAGTTGCAGCTGCACGTCGGCAGCCTGCTCAACCAGGGCGGCAAGGTGCTTGCGGCGGGCAGCGGCTTGTTGCAGGTGCAGGCCCGCGAACTGTTGGACAACAGCAACGGCGGCCGCCTGGCCGGCACGGGCGACGTGCTGCTGCAGGCGGCGCGGCTGGACAACCGCAGCGGTGCAATCGAGCACGCGGGCAGTGGCACGCTGCAGATCCGTGCCGATGCGCTGCAGGGCGCGGCGGGCCGGATTCTCAGCCAGTCGGCGCTGACGCTTGAGGGGGGCGAGCTGGTACTGGGTGCCGGCAGCACCACCCAGGCCGAGCGCATCGCGATCAATGCCGAGCGCCTGGACAACGCCGGCGGCAACCTCAGCGCCACCGGCAGCGACGCACTGCAGCTGCGCGTGGCGCAGGCCGTGGACAACAGCGGCGGCACGATTGCTGGCAACGGCGCGCTGGACGTGCAGGCCGGTGAACTGCTCAACCGCAAGGGCACGCTCAGTGCTGCCGGTGCAGCCGACAGCACGTTGCAGGTCAACGGTACGCTGGACAACCATGAAGGCACCATCGCCAGCAATGCCAACCGGCTGACCCTCACTGCCGCACAGCTGGACAATACCGCCGGTGCCATCCGCCAGGCCGGCAACCAGGGCCTGGATATCACCACGGCCCGCCTGGATGGAAGCAAGGGCACGCTGGTCTCTGCGGCGACGCTGACCCTGCGCGCGGATGAGGTAGACCATCGCGACGCAACGCTGGGGGCTGATCGCTTCGACCTCGAGGCCGGAACGCTGGACAACACCGGCGGCCGCATCATCGCAAGTGGCGAGGGTGCCAGCCGCATCCATGCCACCACGCTGGGCAATGCCGGCGGTACGCTGGCCAGCAATGGTGACCTGACGCTGCAGGCGCAGACGCTGGACAACAGCGCAGGCAAGATCCAGCACGCCGGCAGCGGCCAGTTGCAGGTGCTCGCACAGACCCTGCTGGGTGCGGGTGGCAGCGTGCTCAGCAATGGCACGTTGGTGCTGGAGGGCAAAACGCTTGACCTGTCGAAGGCGACCACCTCGGCGCGCCGCATCGACGTCACTGCCGACAGCCTGACCACCGCCGGCGGTGCGCTCACTGCCACCGGCGAAGAAGCGCTGCGCCTGCGGGTGCAGGGGCTGCTGGACAATCGCGGCGGGTCGCTGGCCAGCAATGGCGTGCTCGACGTTTCCGCGCGGCAGCTGATCAATGCGCAGGGCACCCTGCAGGGCGCCGGCAGCCGCCGTTCCACCCTGGCCATCGGCGAGGCACTGGAAAACCAGAGCGGGCGCATCCTGCTGGGTGGCGCGGGCACGATCAATGCCGCCAGCCTCGACAACCTCGGCGGTACTGTCCATGCCGGCGGCAGCGACCTGGTGCTGGGCATCGACGGTCGTCTCGACAATGGCAGCCAGGGCCTGCTGTCCAGCACTGGTTCGATGACGCTGGACGCTGCCAGCCTCGACAACCGGCACGGCACGGTGGTGGCAGGCAAGGACCTGCTGCTGACCACGGTTGCAGGCGTGGACAACAGCGATGGCGCGATGCAGGCCGGCGAGCTGCTGCAACTGAAGGCCACTGGCCTCGACAACCAACGCGGCACGCTGCTGGGGGGGCAGCTGACCGTCGATACCCGCGGCCAGCGGCTGGACAACAGCGCAGGTACGCTGGGTACGCAGAAGGGTGCGCTGACCGTGCACAGTGGCGCGCTGCTCAACCAGGGCGGCCGGGTGCAGTCGGCCGCCGATCTGCTGATCGATACCGCAGCGCAGACCATCGACAACCGGGACACCGCCAGCAGTGGTGGCCTGTTGGCGGCGGGCACACTGCAGCTGGACGCTGGTGCGCTGGACAACCGAGGTGGCACGCTGAACGCACAGGGCGATGCGCGGCTGGTGCTGGCCAGTGCCGACAACAGCGCCGGCGGTACGCTTGCCAGCGCGGCGGGCCTGTCGCTGCAGGCGACGACGCTGGCCAACGGCGCCGGGCGCGTGCAGGCCGGGCGCAATCTCGACCTGACCCTGAGCGGGCACCTGGACAACACTGCCGGCGCGATCGCCGCCGGCCAGTTGCTGACCCTCACCGCAGCCAGCGTCGACAACCGTAATACCCGCGGCGGCGATGGCACCCGCGGCCTGCAGGCAGGCCAGCTGCAGTTCGGAACGCAGTGGTTGGACAACAGCCAGGGACAGATCGTCACCGATGGCGGCGCGCGGTTGCAGGTCAACGGCCAGCTGCAGAACAACGGGGGTGTCATCACCACCGGCGGCAACCTCGACAGCAGTGCCGACAGCGTTGCCAACAGTGGCGGCCTGCTGCGGGCCGATGGCAGCCAGACCCTGGTGGCGCGCGCGCTCAGCGAGGACGGCCAGGTACACGCCCAGCGCGACTTGAGCCTGACCCTGCAGCAGGGCCTGAGCAACCGCGGTGAATGGGTGGCCAACGGCACGCTGGCCCTGCATCTGTCCGGCGACCTGGACAACCAGGGCGTACTGCGTGGCGGCAACCTCGATCTCAACGCGCAGAACATCACCAACGCGGCCAACGGCGAGATCTCCAGCGAAGGCATCACCCATCTCAATGCACGCGGCCAGCTGACCAATCGCGGCCTGATCGACGGCAAGGTGACCCACCTCGAAGCCGACGTGCTGGACAACCTTGGCACCGGCCGTATCTATGGCGACCACGTGGCGATCTCGGCCGGCGTGCTGAAGAACCATGCCGAGGATGCCAACGGTGCCACCCGCGTCGGCACCGTGGCCGCGCGCGAGCGCCTGGACCTGGGCGTGCGCGAACTGCAGAACACCGGCAAGGGCCTGATCTACAGCGGCGGCGATGCGGCCATCGGTGGATCGCTCGGGGCTGATCGCATTGCTGCGGGCACGGCCGGCAGGATCGACAACATCGGTTCGATCATTGATGTGAGCGGCAACCTGGCGATCGATGCGGGCGTGATCAACAACATCCGTGAGAACGTGGTCATCACCCAGACCACCACGGTGAACGCGCCGGTGCGCATGGATCGGCCGGCATGGTGGCGCAACGGCAAGAACGGCACCGAGAACATCCGCAGTACCAGCCACTACATCGCCCAGGAGGTCTATTACCTCAACCCGGCCGATATCCTGGAAGATACGCCGCACATCACCCCCGACGGCTTCACCGTACACCGGGCGGTGGTGCGCCTTACCGCGCAGACCAGCGCGTACTTCTTTGGACGTGGTGGCCTGTATGCCGCGCTGGGTGAGCGTTCGCGCCTCAACCTGCAGGATGGCACCGTGGTGCTGTACTACGTAGGGCGCCAGGACAACCAGGCCAACCCGGACCAGGCCGGCAGTGGCGCCGACGATCCCTTTGCCGAGCTGACCCATCTGCACCCGGATTCGCCGGCATTCCGCTATGTCGATGACAAGCTGACCTATTCACCGGCCTATGGCACCTGCACCACCAACTGTGTGCAGCTGTGGACCTACAAGGACTATGCCCCGGACCAGCACCTGACCAATCCGCGCGGTTCCGGCGGCAACAACGTCAGCAGCAACGAGCAGTACCGCATCGCCACGCAGACGGTGACCGAGGATGTTCTGGGGCCAGGCGTAGGCGCCGATGCGGTCATCCGCTCCGGTGGTGCAATGCGATTGCGTACCGATGATCTGCGCAATCACTACGGCAGCATTGCCGCCGGCGGCAATCTCGACATCGTTGGCCTGGGTGGCACCGCCAAGGTGGAGAACCTGGCTGCGACGCTGTATCGCACCCATGCTTTCAACAACGTGGGGCATACCTTCTCCGGCGACCTCGTCACCTGGAGCAACCCGGCGATCTCCGAAGTGACCGGGAAGATCGGCGGCAGCATCACCAGTGGCGGCACCCTGACCATCGACGTTGGCGATCTCAGCAACCTCAACCAGGGGCGCAACGCACCCAACGTGCAGGATGGCGCGGCAATGGCCAACCTCAACGTGCAGGGGCCGAAGACGCTGCCGGACGGCCCTGGCCATAACGGTGCGCAGGGACCGGGCCACAGCGTAGGGACGGGGGCGGAACGCGCGCTGGCGCAGGTGGCCGATGCCGCCGGCACGCAGCAGGGCGGCACGGTCGGGGGTATCGCCGGCAGTGGCGCCGCATCCGGGGCGCGCGTGGTCGCCGCCGCCGGCGGCTCGCCGGACCGCATTGCGATGGGCGCGCCGGACACCCGTGCACCCACGGCCAGCCTATTCAACGTCAACCGCAACGGCGGCAACTATCTGGTTGAAACCGATCCGCGCTTCACCGACCACAAGACGTGGCTGAGCTCGGACCATCTGCTGGGGCAGATGGGCTACTCGCCCGATACCGTGCAGAAGCGGCTGGGTGACGGCTACTACGAACAGAAGCTGGTGCGCGAGCAGATCGGCGAGCTGACCGGCCGCCGCTTCCTTGACGGTTACGCCAGCGATGAGGCGCAGTACCGCGCGCTGCTGGAAGCCGGCGCTACCGTAGCCAGCGAATGGGGCCTGCGCCCGGGCGTGGCGCTGACCGAGGCGCAGATGGCGCAGCTGACCAGTGACATTGTCTGGCTCGTCGAGCAGACCGTGACCCTGGCCGACGGCAGTACCACCACCGCACTGGTGCCGCAGGTCTACCTGCGCCTGCGCCCGGGTGACCTGGATGGGCAGGGCGCACTGCTGGCCGGTGCCAATGTCGATATCAAACTGGCCAATGGCCTGGTCAACACCGGTGACATCGCTGGCCGCAAACTGGTGACCATCGATGCCGGCAACATCGAACACCTGGGCGGCAGCATCTCCGGCCAATACGTCGGGTTGGCGTCGGACAAGGACATCCGCATTGCCGGTGCATCCGTGACGGCGACCGATGCGCTGTCGGTGCAGGCGGCGGGCAATATCACGGTGGCCTCCACGGTGGAAACACAGCGGGGCGGTGGTACCTACCAATACGAGACCAACCGCATCGATCGCGTCGCCGGCCTGTATGTGACCAACCCCAGCGGCGACGGCATGTTGTCGGTGGTTGCGGGCGGTGACATCAGCCTGCAGGCCGCGCAGATCCGCAATGCCGGCAAGGATGGTTCCACCCAGTTGGCTGCCGGTGGCAATCTGGATCTGGGTGCGCAGACCCTGAGCCGAAGCACCGACAGCACCTTTGACAACCGCAACCACACCCGCACCAGCCAGACGACCCATGCGATGACCTCCATCGAGGGTGCGGGCGACGTAGTGCTGGTCGCCGGCAAGGACATCAACCTAGCTGCGACCCAGGTGAAGGCTGGTGGCGACATGGCGTTGCAGGCGGGTGGTGACATCAACAGCCACGCGCTGGTGGACAGCGAGAGCCGGGATTTCGCCGGCGCCGGCAAACGCAGCTCGCTGCAGACACGCCAGAGTGATGAAACGGTGCGCGGGAGCCAGCTGCAGGCGGGGGGAGATATCGCGCTGAGTGCAGGGCGCGACGTCACTCTGATCGCAGCAAGTGCCAGGAGCGATAAAGGCACGATCATCATCGGCGCGGAGCGGGACGTAAACCTGCTTGGCGCCAAGGAATCGCATGCGTGGGAAAGAGACGCGCAGAGCAAGAAGCGTGGGCTGACATCAAGCACACGAACAGCGACGCATGACGCCACGCAGGATGTGCTGGCAGTTGGCACCACGCTCTCTGCAGAGAAAGTCACCGTTGGATCCGGTCGCGACATCCTGGCAGAGGGCGCCAAGGTGGCCGCAACCGGCGATGTAGTGATGGCGGCCAAAGGAAGTCTCAGCATTGTCGCGGCGGAGTCCACACATTCCGAGCAACACAGCAGCGACCGCAAAAAGTCCGGGCTGTTGAGTGGAATGAATGGAAGCATCGGAGTGACCTTTGGCAGTCGAAGCAGCGGCAACAGTACCTCGCTGACTGAAACCGTCGCCGAGGGCAGCCTCATCGGCAGTGCACTTGGCAGTGTGACCTTGTCTGCAGGTGAAACGCTTCATCTGGGCGGGTCTGACGTTCTCTCCAGAACGGGGACGACGATGCTCGGCAAGGACGTCCTCATCGATGCTGCCGAGCAGCAGACGAGATATACAGACAACAGCTACTTCCGCCAGTCCGGCTTGAATGTTGCGTTGGGTGGCGCGAGCGTTGATACGGTGCAGAGCGCAAGGGCGGTCTATGCGACCGCCAAGAGAGCAGGTGACGTCGAAGACGATCGTCTGAAAGCCCTCTATGCGTACAAGGCGGCGCAGGGAGCGATAGCCGTCGCCGAAGCGGCCGGCCAGCAGTCGGGCAACGGCGAGGGCGGTGCCGGCCTGAATGTCAGAGTGACGGTTGGCAGCCAGCGGTCGCGCTCCGAAAGCGTGATGGAGCAGACGACGCATCGGGGCAGCCTGCTGAAGAGCGACGGCGACGTGGTTGTTGCTGCGACCGGCGGTGACCTGACGATCGTCGGTAGCCAGGTCTCCGGCCGCAATGTTGATCTGGCTGCAGTCAATGACCTGATCATCCGCAGCAGTGAAGATCGTTACTCCCAAGAGAGTCGAAACCAGTCACTGGGCGGGGAGGTGGGCGTTGCTATCAGCGGCAGCAGTGGCGGTGGCGCTGCCATCGGTGTCTACGTAGGCGCGAATGCTGCGCGCGGTAAAGCGGACGGCGAGGGCACTCTTCACAACGAGAGCGTCATCCAGGCCGGCGACAGGTTGACGTTCACCAGTGGCGGCAACACCACCTTGCAAGGCGCACAGCTGCTGGCCGATCAAGTCGTCGGACGTGTGGCCGGCGATTTGACGTTGCGCAGCGAGCAGGACACAGACCGTTACAAGACAGAGCAGTTGGCCGCGAAGGGCGAGGCGACGATCGGCTACGGCTTTGAGGGCAGTGCCAGCGGTAGTGCCAGCATGATCGACAGCGACTATCGCAGTGTTCGCGAACAGACGGGAATCGCAGCGGGTAGCGGTGGATTCCAGCTGCAGGTGGGCGGCAATACCCACCTCGCTGGTGCTGTGATCGCCAGCACGGGTGATCCGTCGAAAAACCTGCTCTCCACGGGCAGTCTGACTGTTGAGGAACTCAAGAATCGAGCCGAGTTTCTTTCTGCTTCGGTAAGCGGAGGCACCAGCGGCGGTGGCAACCCCTCCGATGGCCTGTCCTTCGATCCGTCGCTGGCCCCAGGCTTGCCAACCGGTGACAGCAAGAGTTCCACCACCCGTAGCGGTCTGGCCGAGGGTACGGTTGAGATCCGGAATGGCGACCTTTCCGCATTGGAGGGTGTGCAGCGTGGTGTGACCGGGTTGGATGGTGCCAACGGATTCTCACCGATCTTCGACGAAAAGAAAGTGCAGGAGCGGCAGGAACTGACCCAGATGTTGGGGCAGATTGGATTCCTGGCTGCCGGCAATCTGGCAGAGCGCAAGCGCGCGCAGGCTTCCGCCGATCTTGAGATCGCGCGAGCCAACGGCGATGCCGAGTCCGAAGCCGATGCTCTTCGCCGCATCGACCAATGGGGTGAAGGTGGGCGCAACAAGGTGCTGCTGCATGGCCTGACTGGCGCAGCCGTAGCGGCCCTCAGTGGCGGGGATCTCAGCAATGCGGCCACCGGAGCGGCCGGATCAGAGCTGGCCAAGGGGGCGATGATTCGCTTCCTGACTGGGCAGGGACTGAATCCAGACAGCGGTGAGTTCAACAGTCTGATTGAGATCGCCAGCGCTGCCCTGGGTGGCGTGATAGGTGGCAGTGATGGTGCAACGACCGCGTTGCTGGGAGACCGGTTCAATCGTCAGTTGCATCCCGATGAGGTGGTGTGGATCAACACGCACGCGGCAGCGTTCGCCAAGCAGGAGGGCATCAGCGAGGCGGAGGCGATTCGCCGGCTCACAGTGGAAGGGGCTGCGCGGGTTGATGCAAAAATAAACAACATCGTGGGCAACGAGAATGTGGATGCCGCAGCCACCGCGTTCCTGAGCACCATGGGCGGGAAGTACGGGTTCGGCGCGACGGAAGCTGAGTACAACAACTTCAGTCTCTACGGGAAGGAGTTGCTCAAGGACGACTCGCTGTACAGGCAGGTCTTCAATTCTCTGCTCGGCTCGGGTGTCCACAGAGATGATTTGAACCTTCCCTATTTCGGTCTGAACAGCCTGCGCGCTACGATGG
>NZ_JBFRFE010000006.1:0-23445 GCF_052114665.1 Stenotrophomonas sp. 2YAF22
CTCCGACAGTTGGTCGTGGGCCAGTAGATCCACGCCATGCATGGATGGATCGAGGGAGAGGACGACGAAAATGAAATTCCGTTCATCTTTCCTACTTTGCCGATTCCGGTTGTTGGCCCGGATTTGGCATGATGGGGCATTGTTCCGACTTGAAGGCATGAGGCCATGAAACGTTCCCGCACCACCGCGCTGCTGCTGATGAGCGCTGCGCCGCTGCTGTTCACTGCCTGCCAGAAGGAAGAGCAGGTGCAGGTGCAGGAAGGCCTGTATACCTCGGTGGAGGCCTGCACCACGGCTACCGCTGATCCTTCGGCGTGCCGCAATGCGTTTGCCGAGGCGCAGAAGAAGTCCGCCGATGCAGCGCCGAAGTACGCGACCAAGGAAGCCTGCGAACAGGATTACAAGCCTGAGCAGTGCGTGCAGCAGCACACCTCGGCCGGCACCTCGTTCATCGGTCCGATGATGATGGGCTTCTTCATGTCGCAGATGCTGAGCAACCGCGGTGGCCTGGCCCCGCAGGCGCCGGCTTCGGCGCCGGCCTACCAGGACAAGAGCGCCGGTTGGGCGCGTCCTGCCCCGGGTGGCAGCGGCGGCCTGAACACCGCCAGCGGCATCGGCGCGGGCAAGGCCGGGCTGGCCCCGGTCAGCAGCGAACCGAACCGTGCGGTGACCGCCAGCCGCAGCGGCTTCGGCAGCACCAGTGCGCGCCGCAGCGGCAGCAGCGTCGGCGGCTGATCGACCCATGCAACGTATCCGTATTGCCGAGCGCGCCCAGTGGCGGGCGCGCGCGGAGGAAGCCGGTTTCCGCTTCCACACCATCGACGGCCAGCCGTACTGGGATGAAAGCGCGTATTACGCGTTCACCCTGCGCCAGATCGAGCAGGACATCGAAGACCCCAGCGCCGAACTGCACCAGATGGCGATGGACCTGGTCGGCGATGTCATCGCCAGCGAGCGCCTGATGGACCAGCTGGCGATCCCCGCGCATTACCGCGACTGGATCGCCGACAGCTGGCGCCAGCGCCAGCCGCACCTGTACGGGCGCCTGGACCTGGCCTACGACGGCACCGGCCCGGCCAAGCTGTACGAACTGAACTACGACACGCCGACCTCGCTGTTCGAAGCCAGTTTCTTCCAGTGGCAGTGGCTGGAGGACCAGCGCAACGCCGGCCGCCTGCCGCAGCACGCCGACCAGTTCAACGCGATCCATGAAGCCCTGGTCGAACGCTTCGGCGAACTGGCCACGCAGCTGCCGCCGCCGTTGTATTTCAGTGCGGTGGGCAGCTCGGACGAAGACCGCGGTACGGTCGAGTATCTGCGCGACTGCGCTTCGCAGACGGGCCTGCACGGGCAGGCGATCGCCATCGAGGACATCGGCCTGTCCGAAGACGGGCGCTTCACCGCGCTGGACGATACGGTCATCGGCACGCTGTTCAAGCTGTACCCGTTGGAAGACCTGATGGCCGAGGAATTCGGTCGCGCGCTGCCGGGCTCGGGCGTGCAGCTGCTGGAGCCGGCGTGGAAGGCGGTGCTGAGCAACAAGGGCATCCTGCCGCTGCTGYGGCAGCGCAATGTCGGCCATCCGAACCTTCTGGAAGCACACTTCGATGACGGCAGCGCGCTGGCCTCGGGCTGGGTGCGCAAGCCGCTGTTCTCGCGCGAAGGTGCCAACATCGAGATGCACCTGGCCGACGGCAGCACGCAGCGCAGCGACGGTCCGTACGACGGTCCGGCGATCCTCCAGCGTGCGCATCCGCTCACCCGCTTCGAAGGCGGTTACCCGCTGATCGGCAGCTGGGTGATCGGCGACCACGCCTGCGGCATCGGCATCCGCGAGGACGACAGCGCGATCACCCGCGACAGTGCGCGCTTCGTGCCGCACGCGATCATCGACGAAGCGCCGACGCGGATCTACGTCTGATGGAGGTGCGGCATCAGCCGAATCGTTTGTTGCAAGGTAGTGCCGGCCGCTGGCCGGCAACTGCAGGGCGCTGCTGACGTTCATGAGGTTGCCGGCCAGCGGCCGGCACTACCCTTAGAGCAGCCCTTCGCGCTTCACCGCCAGATAGCGTTCCACCAGCGCGGCGGGCAGTGCATCGGCGGTTACGTCCAACACCATCACCCGTTCGGCACGCAGCGCGTCATGCGCCTGCGCGCGCTGCTGCAAGTACAGCGCGGCGGCACCGGCCTGCGCGGCATCCTCAACCGTATGCACCTCACCCTCCAGCGCAGCATCCAGCTCGCGCTCACGCAGGCTGGCCACGCACACCAGGTGGCGTCGCTGCAGCAGGCGCACGGCAGCAAGCAGGTCTTCGATGTCTTCATCGCGTACGTTGCTGACCAGCATCACCAGCGCGCGCCGACGCTGGCGCAGTGATACTTCGGTGGCGGCGGCCAGGTAATCGGTGGCCACCGCCTGTGGCTGCAGGTCGTAGCTGGCGCGCAACAGGTGCTGCACCGTGCCCATGCCGCGCTGCGGCGCCACCCAGCGGCGCTCGCCGCCGACGGCGAACAGGCCAGCGGCATCGCCCTGGCGCAGGGCCAGGTAGGCCACCACCAGCGAGGCATTCAAAGCATGGTCGAAATGCGAGAGCCCGCCTTCGCTGGCCAGCATGCGCCGGCCGCTGTCGAGCATCAGCAGCAGCTGCTGGTTCTTCTCGTCCTGGTACTCGCGCGAGATCAGCTTGCGCGCGCGTGCGGTGGCCTTCCAGTCGAGCTGGCGCAGGCTGTCGCCGATGCGGTACTCGCGCATCTGGTGGAAGTCGGTGCCTTCGCCACGGCGGCGCTTCACATGCGCACCCACCAAGCGTGAAGCCTGGTCGGCGCTGAACAGTGCGAAGCGGGTGAGCGGCACGAAGTTGGGATAGACCCGTACCTCCAGCGCCGGTGGCAGCGTGCGTTGCTGCCACCACAGCCGCCACGGCGAGCGGATGCGCAGCTGCACGCCCTCGAAGGCAAAGCGCCCGCGCTGCTGCGGCTGCACGTGGTAATGCAGCGAGCTGACATGGCCGGCCCGCAACTGCACGCGCTGTGGCAGCGATTCCAGTGGCCAACCGCCCGGCACCAGATCGAACACGTGCACGTGCATGCTCTGTTCGCTGCGCAGGCGCAGGCCGACTTCGCGACGTACGCCCAGTGCCAGCGCCTCGGGCACGTCACGTTCGACGCTGGGCGACGGCCGACGTCGTTGCCGCCACAGATCAACCAGTGCCGGCACGGCAATCAATGTGCCGGCCACGGTCCAGCTCCAGCGCGGCAGCAGGCCGCCCAGCACCACGCCTCCCAGCACGGCCCAGGCCAACAGCAACGCCAGCAGCAGCGGCGCAGGCCTCATCGGCGCGGCGCTTCCACCTTGGCCAGCAGCGCACCCAGCACGTCGTCGGCATCCTGGCCTTCGATCTGCAGCTCCGGTGCCAGCGCAATGCGATGGCGCAGGGCAGGGCGGGCGATGTCGCGCACATCATCGGGGGTGACGAAATCACGCCCGGCCAGCACCGCCTGCGCGCGCGATGCACGCACCAGGGCGATGCTGCCACGCGGGCCGGCGCCAACGGCGATGCCCGGCCACTGCCGGGTAGCGGCCACGATGCGCACCGCGTAGTCGATCACTTCATCATCGACGGTGATCGCGGCGGTGGCCTGCTGCAATGCCAGCAGTTCACCGGCTCCGAGTACGCGCGGCACCTGGCTCAGGTCGAAATCGCTGGCGGCACGGCCGCTGGTGATCGCCGCGACCATGCGCTTCTCGTCTTCCAGCTGCGGATAGTCGATCAGCACCTTCAGCAGGAAGCGGTCCAGCTGCGCTTCCGGCAGCGGATAGGTGCCTTCCTGTTCCAGCGGGTTCTGCGTGGCCAGCGCCATGAACGGCGGCGCCAGGGTGAAGGCCTTGCCTTCGATGGTGACCTGGCCTTCCTGCATCACTTCCAGCAGCGCGGACTGGGTCTTGGCCGGGGCGCGGTTGATTTCATCGGCCAGCAGCAGGTTGGTGAACACTGGGCCGCGGCGGATCTTGAAGCTCTCGCTTTTCGGGTCGTACACCGCATGCCCGCTGACGTCACTGGGCATCAGGTCGGGGGTGAACTGCACGCGGCCATAGTCCAGCTCCAGTGCCTGCGCCAGCGCGCGCACCAGCAGGGTCTTGCCGAGGCCGGGCACGCCTTCGATCAGCACGTGACCACCGGCCAGCAGGGCGACCAGGATCTGGTCGAGCACATCGGCCTGGCCGATGAAGGCGTGGCCGACGGCCTGGCGGATGGCGTCGACGCGTTCGATCAGGCGGGCGGTGGCGGCCGCCGGAAGTTCAGGGGCATCGGTCATAGCAGGGATCTCATCTGGAGCAGCAAGCGGATGCGCTCGCGCAGGGCGGAGGAATCTTGCGGCGAAGGCGGCGTGAGTGCACTGGTGACACGACTGATCGGCCATTGCAGCACCGCGGCGATGGCCTGGTCACGCGCAGCACCGTCGAGTGCGGCCGCTACGGGTGCGCGCAGGCGCAGGCGATGCAGGAACAGCGCCTGCACGGCCTGGTAAAGGCGCGCGCCATGACCGAAGCGCAGCAGCAGTTCGCCACTGGCGCGCACGTGTTCCAGCAACGAACGGCGCTCGATCACCGGGGCGGGCAGGGCACTGCCGAAGCGTTGCGCGCGTGACCACAACCAGCCGAGGATCGCCAGCAGTAGCGGCACCCATAGCGGCCAGCCCTGGTAGAAGATGCGCGCGCCCAGCGAGGGCGGGCGACTGCCGTACACCAGCCAGACCGTGCCCCGCCCATAGTTGGGGTCGAGCAGGTAGCGGGTCAGGTCGCGGTGCGAGAGGTCGTGCAGGCCATCGCGGGCAACAGCATCGACGTCGACAGGGCGACGGCGCGTCGACGCGTTCGGTGCTTCACCACGCATGACGTCCATGTCCGCCAGCACGTCGATGCGGCCCTTGCCGTGCGGCAGGCGTGCGAATACCAGTCCTTCGTTGCCGCCCCATCGGCGCTCGGCCGTGGCGTTGGCCTGGAAGCCCAGGCTGAAGCGCCGGCCTCCACAGAACTCGACATGGCTGGGATCATCGACCACATGGAAGGGCTGGCAGTCGCTGTCATGGAACAGGCTGTCCACGCCGATCCTGTCCAGCAAGGGCCCCTGCGTGCTGCTGGCATCGTCCTCGGCCGGAGGCTGCGTGCGCAGCAGCAGATGGCCGCCGGTATCCACCCAGTCCAGCAGTGCCTGCGCAGTGCGCGGCGGCATGTCGGCGGTGTCCTGCAGCAACACCAGCGTATCGGTGGCGGCCAGTGGCATCTGTGCCAGGTCCAACCGCTGTCGGGACTGCACCTCGATGCCGTCGGCGCGCAGGGCCTGGCCCAGCACATACAGTGGGTTGTAGCTGGCTTCGCCCTGTGGCGGCAGCACGACGGTCTCGGTCACCTTTTCGTGCGTGCGCAGGAACAGGATCGTCAGTGGCACGCCGAGCAGGACCAGGGCGCCCAGCAGCAATGACCAGAACAGGCGCGGCGTCATGCCTGCCACCCGTACTGCTGGCGCAGGGTGCTGGCCAACGCATCGAAATCGCTGCGGCTGGGCAGGCGCCCACCGTAGGCGGCGTACTGCCACATGCGCACGATGCGCGCGAACAGTTCACGGTCGGTGCTGTCGGTCATGCGCCGCGAGGCACGCAGGCACTGTGCTTCGGTCGCACCGGGCGGCAAGGCGATGCCGGTGCGCTCCACCAGCGTGCGTACGCTGGCGCGATACAACAGGGCCAGCGCCTGCCGCGGTCGTCCCTGGTCCCACAGCAAGCCGGCCTGGGTCGCCACATCCGGCGGCAGCACCACCGGCATTTCCACCTGCTCTTCGGTGATCTGCGGTGCCTGCTTCTGCTTGCGGCGGCCGGAACCGCGCAACCACGGCAGCCACAGCCGCGCGGTCAACAGCAACACCAACAGCAGGACGCCCAGCAGCCCCCACAGGCCCCATTCGGCGATCCGTGCCAGCCACAGCTGGCCGCTTTTGCGCGCCTTGCGGTCTGTGTCGCTGCTACTGTCCTTCTGCAGATCCTTCTTGTCTTTCTTTTTTTCGGCGGCGTCTTCGATCGGCTTCCATCGGCTGACCTGCCGCGTCGGCCGCTGCAACGGATCTTCGTAGGCGCGGTTCACGGCCTGGCGGAAGCCAGCGGTATCCACCGGCGTGTCGCCGAAGATCACCGCCGGTGTATTGGCCGGATCGTTTTCCGCAGTGGCCGCTTCTTCGGCTTCTTCAGCGTCTTCCGCTTCTTCGTCTTCATCGGCGTTGGCCGTGGCGGTCTGCGCGGCGTCCGGCGTGTCGGCGTCCTGTGCGTGCACGGGCGCCAACGGCAGCGCCAGGCACAACAGCAGCACCAACGAAGAGGCGACCGGCAGCAGGCGTTCGCGCAGGCGGCGCAGGGCGATTTCCACGTCCCAGGCTTCCATCTGCGTGCGTCGGTTCAAGTACAGGCCGAAGCCGGCGCCCACGTAGAACGGCCCGATCAGCGCCGCCGCCAGCCAGCACAACAGGTTGAGGCCAAGCTTGGCCCACGCAGGCGCCTCCACGCTGACCATCGCCCACGCTGCGCGCCAGGATTCGGGCAGCAGTTCCAGCGGGATGAAGATGAAGAGGGTGGCGATCGCGCCCACCACCAGCACCAGCTCGAATGCCAGGCAGATCAGCGCCAGCACCAGCGCAGGGCCCGCGGCGCCGGCAGCGACTGCACGCCGGCGAGCGCCGCGGTGTGTGGGCGCGTTGCCCTCCAGCAGATTGACCGGCAGGCACAGGCTGCGCAGGCCGCTGAAACGACGCCAGCCCAGGTAGCCCCAGAAGCCGCTGCCACCCCACTGCCGCTGCGCGCGAAGCGCATCGCGCGGGCCGACCCGTTCGCCGAAGATGCCACGCGAGAGCACGTACAGCGGTGCGCGTTCGAACAACGGTTTGCACCACCACATCGCCAGCCACGCCCAGCCGAAGGCATCCAGCCACCAGGCCAGTGCATTGAACAGCACGAACAACGGCGCACTGGCCAGCAGCCAGCTGCCCCACACACCGCGTGCGTGGCGGCGGGCCAGCGCGCTGCCCAGCTCCATCGCTTCCCAGCTGCTGCGCGCGCGCAGCACCACGTCCAGATGGTCAATCCGCATGGCCACCTCCGCGTCCACCGCGCCACAGCCACAGCAGCACGCCGGCCCACAGCACCCCGGCCACGCTGAACTTCACTGCAGCAGGAATGTCGGCGATGGAGGACCAGAACGCTTCCACGAACGCGGCCAGCAGCAGCATGAAGGCCACGCCCAGGCACAGCCGCGCGCCGATGCGCCCGCCTTCGACCAGCGCATCCAGGCGTCGCCGCCGCCCGGGAGCCAGCAGTTTCATGCCCAGCTGTAGGCCGGCGCCGCCGGCAATCACGATCGCGGTCAGTTCGAACGCTCCGTGGCCGGCCACAAAGCGCCAGAACGGGCCGCCATGGCCGATGTGCTGCAGGTGGCCGGCGACCGCGCCGATGGTGATGCCGTTGAACAACAGCACCAGCAACGTGCCCAACCCCGCCAGCAGGCCGCTGGCGAAGGTGCGCAGGGCGATGCTGATGTTGTTCATGATGTAGTAGCCGAACATCATCCAGTCGGTGCCGCTGTCGCGGCCCAGGCGCTCGGCGGATGGATCGTACATGCGCTCCATCTCGGCGATCTGGCCGTTGTCCATCAGCAGGTGGATGCTGTCCGGGTACACCTGCACCAGCACGAAACAGGCCAGCGCCGGCACTGCGAACATCGCCAGCGCTGCCCACATGCTGCGCGCCTGGCTGCGCACCAGCAGCGGGAAATCAGCAACCAGGAATTCCAGCGCGCGCCGCCAGCGGGTCGGCGGCGTGCGGTACAGCACGCCATGGCCGTGCTGCATCAACTGCTGCAGGCGTTGCACCAGCTGCGGGCTGTAGCCGCGTTCGCGGGCCAGCGCCAGCTGCTGGCACAGCCGTCGGTAACGCTGCGGGAAGCTGACATCGCCGGCTTCTTCCGCGCCCGGCCTGCGCCGGCGCCGACGTGAGGCACCGGCGCGATGCTGCAGCCACTGCTCCAGGTCATGCCATTCCTGTTGATGGCGGGCGACGAACTGCTCCTGCTTCATCGTCGTCCCAGCAACCAGTTGGCCATTGCATACAGGCGCAGCACGCCGACTTGGCCGGACGCGCTGGTCAACGGCTCGGCGATGCCGGCCAGTTCCTGCTGGCGTGCGGGTGACAGGCGTGGCGCGCGCTCGGCGAAGGCCATCACCGCCGCCTGTTCCTCCGGCCGCAGCGGTTGCGGCGGCGCCAGCGCGCTGTCGATGGTGGCCGGCGGCGGCAGGTAATGCGGCGGTGCATGCACCACCATCGTGCCGGCAACCAGATCGCCCAGGCGGCGGCCATGCGGATCGAACAGGCTGCTGATCAGGCCCAGTGCGTAGCCGAAAGGCAGCATGTCCACGGTGCGCAGCAGGTTGCGGGTGATCGAGGCCATCCAGCCCACCGGTGCGCCATCCTGCGCGAGCACCCGCAGGCCCAGCACGCGCTTGCCGAGGGTACGGCCCCACAGCGCTTCGCAGACGATGGGGTAGGCCCACATCAGCAGGAACATCAGCGCCATGTACAGGCCGCGGCCGAACTCATCGAGCAGGGCCAGCGGAATGGACAGCGCGGTGAGCGCGCCGAAGCGGACGGCCAGGTCGATCAGCCAGGCCAGCGCACGCGGCATCGGGCCGGCCGCAGGCAACTGCAGCGGCACGCCTTCCGGCGTTACCACCTCGCGGTAGGTATCGAGCATCGGCGCGGCCATCAGCGCGATGGCCGCCGAAGTGGGCGCTGGAGTCCTCTCCGGCGTGCAGCCACGGGCATGGGGGTCTCGACGGTTCCTGGTCGGGCCCAGACTTTAGCAGAGCCCGGCCATTGGCGAGGCGGCCTCAGCCCAGGTATTCGTCCTTCAGCCGCACGTAGTGGTCGGCCGAATAGTGCAGCGACTCGATCTCCTTGTCGCTGAGCGTGCGCGCCGGACGGGCAGGGTTGCCCACCCACAGTTCGCCTTCGCCCACCACCTTGCCGGGGCCGACCACCGCACCGGCACCGACGAAGCCATGGCGCTCGACCCGGGCACCGTCGAGGATGCATGCGCCCATGCCGATAAGGCTGTAATCGCCGATGCTGCAGGCGTGGATGATGCAGCCATGGCCGACGGTGACGCCTTCGCCGATCAGGGTCGGGTAGCCGGCCTTGTTGTACGGGCTGTGGTGGCTGACGTGGATGATGGTGCCGTCCTGCACATTGGTGCGTGCACCGATCCGCACGAAATTGACGTCGCCACGGATGACCGTGCCCGGCCAGATCGATACGTCATCGGCCAGTTCGACATCGCCGATGATCGTGCAGGCCGGATCGACATACACGCGCTGGCCGAGCACCGGCATCTTGTCGCGGAAGGGGCGCAGCGGGGTCATCGGCATCTCCGGAAGAACAGGGCAATCGCGATGATGATACCGCGTGCAGGAAGCAGCCCCGCCGGTAGTGCCGGCCGCTGGCCGGCACCCGCAGAGGTTCTGCCGAAGGTGTATCGGGTTACCGGCCAGCGGCCGGCACTACCGTTTTTTCATGCCACGCGTCCGCGCCGTGCGCGCTCCAGGTGCACCAGCAGCAGAGAGATCGCCGCCGGGGTCATGCCCGGAATGCGCTGGGCCTGGCCGATGGTCTGCGGACGCACGCGCTCGAGCTTCTGCAGCGCTTCGGCCGACAGCCCGCGCACGATGGCGTAGTCGAAATCGCCGGCAATCGGCGTTGCTTCATGGCGCTGCTGGCGCTCGATCTCCTCGCGCTGGCGATCCAGGTAACCGGCGTACTTCACCCCGATCTCCACCTGTTCGGCCACTTTGCCATCGGCCACGGCCGGGCCGAGCGAGGGCACCCGCATCAGCTGCGCGTAATCCAGTTCCGGGCGCTTGATCAGGTCCAGCACGTTGGTTTCGCGGCTGACCGCCACGCCCAGCGTTTCCTGCACTTCGCGGCCCAGCGCATTGGCCGGCGTGGCCCACAGCGCGCCCAGGCGCGTGCGCTCGGCGGCCACGGCAGCCTGCTTGGTTTCGAAGGCACGCCAGCGACGATCATCGACCAGGCCCATGTCGCGGCCGGCCGGGGTCAGGCGCTGGTCGGCGTTGTCTTCGCGCAGCTGCAGGCGGTACTCGGCGCGGCTGGTGAACATGCGGTACGGCTCGTTGGTGCCGTGGGTGATCAGGTCATCCACCAGCACGCCGAGGTAGGCTTCGTCGCGACGCGGGCACCAGCCCTCGAGGCCACGCACCTGGCGAGCGGCGTTGAGGCCGGCCAGCAGGCCCTGTGCGGCAGCTTCTTCATAACCGGTGGTGCCGTTGATCTGGCCGGCGAAGAACAGGCCGTTGACCAGCTTGGTTTCCAGCGAGGCCTTCAGCCCGCGTGGATCGAAGAAGTCGTACTCGATGGCATAGCCGGGGCGGGTGATGTGCGCGTTCTGGAAACCACGGATGCTGCGCACCATCTCCAGCTGCACGTCGAACGGCAGCGAGGTGGAAATGCCGTTGGGATAGATCTCGACGATGCCCAGGCCTTCGGGCTCGACGAAGATCTGGTGGCTGGCCTTCTCGGCGAAGCGCACCACCTTGTCCTCGATGGAGGGGCAGTAGCGCGGGCCGATGCCTTCGATCTGGCCGCTGTACAGCGGCGAGCGGTGCAGGGCGTCGCGGATGATCTGGTGGGTCTGCTCGCTGGTGTGGGTGATCCAGCAGCTGACCTGCTGCGGATGCTCATCCACCGAGCCGAGGAAGGACATCACCGGGCGCGGCGTGTCGCCGGGCTGCTCGTCCATCACGCTGTAGTCCAGCGAACGGCCGTCGATGCGCGGTGGCGTGCCGGTCTTCAGGCGATCCACCTGGAACGGCCGCTCGCGCAGGCGTGCGGCCAGCGTGGTGGCGGGCGGATCGCCCATGCGGCCGGCTGCGTACTGGGTCGGGCCGACGTGGATCTTGCCGGCCAGGAAGGTGCCGGCGGTCAGCACCACGGCCTCGGCATCGAAACGCAGGCCGGTCTGGGTGATGACCCCGCGCACGTGGTCGCCCTCGATGACCAGGTCATCCACCGCCGCCTGGAACACGGTCAGGTTGGCCTGTCCCTCGACGATGGCGCGGATCGCCATGCGGTACAGGTTGCGGTCGGCCTGGCAGCGGGTGGCGCGCACGGCCGGGCCCTTGGAGGCGTTGAGGGTGCGCCACTGGATGCCGGCGCGGTCGGCGGCATGCGCCATCGCACCGCCGAGGGCGTCGATTTCCTTGACCAGATGGCCCTTGCCGATGCCACCGATGGCCGGGTTGCAGCTCATCGCTCCCACCGTTTCGATGTTGTGGGTCAGCAACAGGGTGCGCACRCCGGTACGGGCCGCAGCCAGCGCGGCCTCGGTGCCGGCGTGGCCACCGCCGATGACGATGACGTCGTAACGATGGAAGGAATCGATCATGGGGGCTGTTCAGCAAGGGGCAGGCGCAGCCGGAGGCGGCGCCGGGGTGGCGATTTTAGCGCCAATCGAGGCAGGGACGTTGGCGCCGGCCGGCCGGCGTCGAAATCAACCCTAAAGTTGGCAGGATTTTTGCAGATAACCCAATAGCACCCACCGTGGCTGGCGCCGCAGGCGCTGGTGACCGGAATTGGAACAGGGGCCGGTACAGGCGCACGGTGGGGAAGCAGAGGGGCCGGCAGTCGGGGGACTGTCCGGCCCTGTTTTTTGGGGCGGCTGGGAACGCGGCATCCACGCATGGCGTGGATCTACTGCCCGCGCGCCCTGGTGTCCCAAACAACAAACGGCCCCGCAGTGCGGGGCCGTTCGTCTTTAAAGGTGCCGACATCCGACAGGGCCGGAACAGGGGGGATCCAGATGTTCCTGTCGGATATCGACGCAGAGCTGTTTGGGACGGGCCCTTAACGCTTTTGTCACTTTGTGACGCTGGCCGTCACCACCTGCGTAGATTGAGGCTTGGACCGTGTGAAATGCAAGATGGAACAAGCGTCAACTGTGCGCTATCTCTCACGATCCATGGCACGCCAGGGGGAACTGTTCATCCTCGGCGCACGCGGAGCCGGAGCCGGACGCGCCTGCGGCGGCGGCGAGGGGCGCTCGACCCGCTGTGCAGGCTGCGGCGGTCGACGCATCGAATCCATGTTGCGCCAGGGCGAGCCGCCATTGTTCTGGCGCGGCGGCGGTGGCGGGCGGTTTTCGCCGCCGTTGCCGGGACGCGGTGGCGGGCGGTGGTTGTGGTGCGGCGGGCGGTAGATCGGCCGCTGGTAGTACGGGCCGCCATAGCCGTAATAGCCACCACCGCCGTAATACGGATAGCCGTAGTCGGCCGGGTAGCCATAGGGGTAGCGGTACTCCACCGACGGCGCACCGTGGTAGTAGCCACCGCTGCGGCCACCGACATAGTCATAAGTGGTGCAACCGGTCAGGGCCAGCAGCAGGCCACCGGCAAGCATCAGGCGCGTTTTCATGATGGGTCCCCCCAGAGGACGGGTATGCAGGCAGCTTCAGCCGCCGGCGTTGAATCAGCCCTTAATTCCGCCGGCCAGGATGAATGGCGGTGTAGGACTGCATGCTGGCATGACCGATGGCGCCCTCGCCAGCGCGGAGCCATACGTTAATCTTGCGTCATGAGCGATTCACTGTTGCCCCGCGCTGATGACGTCCTCGCCGCCGCCGCGCGGATCGCGCCCCATGCCAGCGTGACCCCGGTGCTGCGCTCGCGCACGCTGGACGCGTTGGCCGGTGCGCAACTGGCGTTCAAGGCCGAGCACCTGCAGCGTGGCGGCGCGTTCAAGTTCCGCGGTGCGTGCAATGCGGTGTGGTCGCTGGATGCCGATCACGCCAGTGCCGGCGTGGTAACCCATTCCTCCGGCAATCACGGCGCCGCCTTGGCGCTGGCTGCCCGCACACGGGGCATTCCCTGCCATGTGGTGGTGCCCGAAGGGGCGGTGGCCGCCAAGCTGGCCAACATTGCCCGGCATGGCGCCACTCTCTGGCGCTGCCCGGCCACCATTGCCGACCGCGAGGCCACCTGCGCCAGGGTGCAGGCCGATACCGGCGCCACTCTGGTCCATCCGTACACCAACCCCGCGGTGATCGCCGGGCAGGGCACGGCCGCGCTGGAGCTGCTGCACAGCGAGGGTCCGTTCGACGTGCTGGTGGTGCCGGTGGGCGGTGGTGGCCTGGCCAGTGGCACCGCGTTGGCCCTGCAGCACGCCAGCCCGGACACCCGGCTGGTGCTGGCCGAGCCGGCCGGTGCCGATGACACCGCCCGTTCGCTGGCGACCGGCAAGCGCCAGGAGGCATTTACCCCGGACACGATCTGCGACGGACTGCGCACGCTGATCGGCGCACCCAACTTCGCGCTGCTGCAGGCCGCKGGCGCCGAGGTCATCGTGGTTGACGATGCCGCCACCGTGGCGGCGATGCGCCTGCTGTGGGACGTGCTCAAGCAGGTGGTCGAGCCGTCCTCGGCGATCGTGCTGGCGGCGGTCCTTGCGCAGCCTGCGCGCTTCGCCGGCCTGCGCGTTGGACTGGTGCTGTCCGGCGGCAATGTCGATCTGCCTGCCCTGCGTTGGGGAGCGCCATGAGCCGCGGCCGCCATCGCGAACGTACCGGCCTGCTCGGTTGGGTGTGGCGGTTGTTCGTACTGCTGGTGATCTGGCTGCTGGGCGTGACCGCCTGGATCGTTTGGGTCGGCGAACGTGACCAGGCGGCCAAGGCGGACGCGATCATTGTGCTGGGCGCGGCGGCCTACGATGCCAAGCCCTCGCCGGTGTTTGAAGAGCGCATCCGCCACGGCCTGGATCTGTACGACGCCGGCTACGCGCCACTGCTGATCTTCACCGGTGGCTACGGCGGCACCGGTGCGCGCTTCTCGGAATCGCAGGTGGCCCGGCGCTATGCGCTCAAGCACGGCATTCCCGATGAGGCGATCCTCATCGAGACCGCCTCGCGCAATACCGTGCAGAACCTGGTCGAGGCCAAGCGGCTGATGGACCAGCGCAAGCTGCATTCGGTGATCATCGTGAGCGACCCGCTGCACATGGCGCGCGCGCTGCGTCTGAGCAAGGCGCTGGGCATCCAGGCGTTGGCCTCGTCAACGCCGAGCACGCGCTTCCGCAGCTTCCATACCAGCTGGCGCTTCCTGGTGCAGGAGATCTACTTCTTCCACCGCGACCTGGTGCGGCCGCCGTTGAGTTCACCGGCCAATACCTGAGCGCAGGCGTGCAATGGGGCCGGCCGGGACCTGCTGTTGGTAATTGCCGACCTTGGTCGGCACGGGAAGCACAGCGCCGACCAAGGTCGGCATCTACCAGTGCGGATCGCGTGCCGGCATCAGGTCTGCTTGCGCCGGATCGGGATCGCCGACACCGGCACGGAAGCAATGTCATGCCCACCTTCGCGGATCGGCGCGCCTGGGTCGGGTGCCCAGGCATGGGCGTAGATCACCTCCCAGCTGCTGGGCAGCTTGCCATCGGCACGGCGCATCGGCTCGTACGCCGCCGCTGCGGCCGCGAACCGCCCCCGGCCGGTCAACGTATGGCGGCGATCGACCCGTGCGTTGGTCGCGCCCATCGCGCGCAGCTCGCGCATCAACGAGGGCAGGTCGTCGTAGGTCAGGGTGAACAGGTCGCGGTCCAGAACCGGATCGCGGAAGCCGGCCATCATCAGCGCATCGCCGAACTGGGCGATCTGCGCGAAGCGGCTCACGTGCGGGCGGTCATCGGCGGCGGCGAAGGCCTCGTTGAGCTCGACCAGCGTTTCCGGCCCGAACGTCGAACACACCAGCAGCCCACCGGGCTTGAGCACGCGGCGGAAACCGGCGAACACCGCTGGCAGGTCGTCCACCCACTGCAGGCACAGGTTGCTGAAGATCACATCGACGCTGTTGTCGGCCAACGGCAGCGCCGTGGCATCGGCGGCCAGGCGCTGGAACGGCTTCCACCAGCCGGCCTGGCGCTTGGCCTGGTCGAGCATCGGCAGTGCCACGTCCAGCGCGATCACCTGTGCCTTCGGCCAGCGCTTCTTCATCAGCGCACTGGCATGGCCGGTACCCGCGCCGATGTCCAGCACCACCTCGGGCTTGCGCGCCTCCAGGTAGTCCAGCGATTCCAGCAGCCGCGACTGCACCTCGCGCTGCAGGGCGGCGGCAGCGTCGTAGCTGGAGGCGGCGCGGGCGAAGGCGCGGCGGACATGGCGGGCATCGAAGTGGGACGGCATTGCAGAAGTCTCTTAGAACGTRCCGGGGTAGGCGCCGCCGTCGATCAGCAGGTTCTGCCCGGTGAGGTAACCGGCCTGTGCACTGCACAGGAAGGCGCAGGCGGCGCCGAATTCGTCCGGCGTGCCGAAGCGGCCGGCGGGAATCTGCTGGCGGCGGCGTTCGGCCACCGCCTGCACGTCCCCGTCCTGGCCGGCGGCGTGGGCGAAGTTGGCGCGCAGGCGGTCGGTATCGAACTGGCCGGGCAGCAGATTGTTGATCGTGACGTTGTGGACGACGGTGCGCCGCGCCAGCCCGGCGACGAAGCCGGTCAGGCCGCTGCGCGCGCCGTTGGACAGCGCCAGCGCGTCGATGGGTGCCTTCACCGATGACGAGGTGATGTTGACGATGCGGCCGAAGCCGCGCTCGATCATCGCGTCCACGGTGGCGCGGATCAGCGCGATCGGCGCCAGCATGTTGGCGTCCAGCGCGGCGATCCAGTCGTCGCGCTCGAACGTGCGGAAGTCGCCCGGCGGCGGGCCGCCGGCGTTGGTCACCAGGATATCGACCTGCGGGCAGGCGGCCAGCGCCTGGGCGCGGCCCGCCTCGGTGGTGACGTCGGCGGCGATCGCATGCACTTCAGCGGCACCGGGCAGCGTACGCAGTTCTTCAGCCGCGGCCTGCAGCGCAGCGTCACCGCGGGCGACGATGACCACGTTCACGCCTTCGCGCACCAATGCGCGCGCGCAGCCAAGGCCAAGCCCCTTGCTGGCGCCGCAGACCAGTGCCCAGCGGCCGGAAATGCCCAGATCCATGCGTCAGTCCTGCACAAGCTTAGGAAGGCTCATTGTCCGCCATCGGCCGGTGACAGGCCGGCAACGAAGTGTTGCAGGGCGGCTGCAACGTCATCGGCGTGGCCGAGGAAGGGGGCGTGGCCGCCATGACCCACGGTCAACGACTGCCCCCCGGGCGCCAGCGCGGCAGCGGCCTGCATCGCCGCCGGCGAGACCAGACGGTCACGCTGGCCGGCAATCCACAGGCTGGGCTTGCCCAGTGCGGGCAGGGCGCCACGCAGGTCGGTGCTTTCCAGCAGCTGCAGGCCCTCGCGCAGCGCGCGTTCGGTGGGCGCTCCGCGTTCGACCAGGCGCTGGCGCAGCGTGCGCAGTTCCTCGCGGGCATGCGCCGAACCCATCACATCCAGGGCCAGGAAACGTTCCAGGGTGCCACTGAAGTCCTGCGCGAGGTCACGACCGAACTGCTCGAATACCGATGGCTCCACCGCATGCGGCCAGTCATCACCGCGCACGAAGCGCGGCGTGGCGGCGATCATCGCCAGCCCGCGCACCTTCGGCAGCGTGGCCGCCGCATGCAGGGCAAACAGACCACCCAGTGACCAGCCGCACCACACCGCCGGCGGCGTGGCCGCGGCAATGGCGTTGACCACGAACGGCAGGCGCAGCGGGGTGCTGTCGTCGCGGCTGTGGCCATGGCCGGGCAGGTCGACCAGATGCAGCGTGAATCGATCGGCCAGGCGCTGCACCAGCGGCGCAAACACGCCGCCCTGCAGGGCCCAGCCGTGGATCAGTACCAGGTCCGGCCCATGGCCGGTCACTTCAATATGCATGGGGAACTACACGATCACTCAGGCCAGCGCCGGCAACGACGGCGGCAGCACTTCACGCGCGGCAAAGGCCACGCGGTCGCGTGCAATGGCGATGGCTTCGACCAGGCCGCGTACCTGCTCGGTGGTGTGCAGCGCGGACAAGGTGACGCGCAGGCGCGCCTTGCCCTCCGGCACGGTCGGCGGGCGGATCGCACCGACCAGCCAGCCGGCCTGTTCCAGCGCCTGCGACATCGCCATGGCAGTGTGGTCGTCGCCACACAACAGCGGCTGGATCGGCGTTTCCGATGCCATCAGATCCAGCCCATGACGTCGCGCTTCGCTGCGGAACAGGGCAATCAGATCGGCCAGCTTCGCCCGGCGCCAATGATCGCGGCGGGCCAGGCGTACCGCTTCCAGTGCGGACGCCGCCAGCGCCGGCGCCATGGCGGTGGTGTAGATGTAGGGGCGTGCGGTTTCGGCCAGGTGCTCGATCAGGTCCTCGCGGCCGAGCACCAGCGCGCCGGAACCGCCGAGCGCCTTGCCCAGGGTGACCAGCTGCAGCGGCACATCGTCCACGCCCAGGCCGGCGGTGGCGACCGCGCCACGGCCATCGCCGAGCACGCCCACGCCATGCGCATCGTCCACGTAGAACAACGCCTGCTGCAGGCGCGCGACCAGCGACAGCGCACGCAGCGGCGCGATATCGCCATCCATGCTGAAGACACCGTCGGTGGCCAGCATCGCCGCGCCATCAGGCGCATGCTTGAGCTGGCGCATCGCACCTTCCGCATCCAGATGCGGGTAGCGGCGCAGGCGCGCGCCAGCCAGCCGCGTGGCATCGAGCAGGCTGGCGTGGTTGAGCTTGTCCTGCACGCAGACATCATTTTCTTCGCTCAGCAGCGCCTGCTGCACGGCCAGGTTGGCGGCGAAGCCACTGCCGAACAGCAGCGCACGCGGGTAACCGAGCCACTCGGCCACTTCGCGTTCCAATGCGTCATGCAGTGCGTGGTGGCCGCAGACCAGGTGCGAAGCACCGGCGCCAGCACCTTCGCGCGCGGCGGCATCCTGCAGTGCGTTGACCACGCTGAACTGCTGGGCCAGGCCCAGGTAATCGTTGCTGCAGAAGCCGGTCAGCCAGCGCCCATCGACTTCCAGGCGCACACCATCACGACGGGTGACCGTGCGCCGTGGGCGGCGACGGCCTTGTGCATCGCGCAACGCGCGCTGGGCTTGGAGGCGGGCGGTCAGGTCGGGGCGTGCCATGGCGGCTGGATGCGGCGACGGGGCGGCTAGGGTAGCGCGTTGCCGCGACGCCTGCTTGGCCGCCGGCTCAGGCCGCGTGGGCGCAGCCGCAGCCGGGGGCATCGGCGCTGATATCGGCATGCACGGTGCCGCCATGGTCGTGACCGTCGGCGTCCACCTGCACCGCCATCGGCTGCAGGCCCAACCGTGCGAACAGGGCCATGTCGCGCTCGCTTTCCGGGTTGCCGGTGGTCAGCAGCTTGTCGCCATAGAAGATGGAGTTGGCGCCGGCCAGGAAGCACAGCGCCTGCAGTTCGTCGCTCATCGCCTCGCGGCCGGCCGACAGCCGCACCATCGAACGCGGCATGGCAATGCGTGCCACGGCGATCATGCGTACGAACTCGAACGGGTCCAGCTCGGCACTGCCATGCAGCGGCGTGCCAGCGACCTGCACCAGCTTGTTGATCGGCACCGAATCGGGATGTGCCGGCAACGTGGCCAGTGCCAGCAGCAAGCCGACGCGCTGCGCGCGCGTTTCGCCCATACCGACGATGCCGCCGCAGCAGGTTTTCAGCCCCGCATCGCGCACGTGCTCCAACGTATCCAGGCGATCCTGGTACTGCCGGGTGTGGATGATCGAGTCGTAGTAGTCCGGCGCGGTGTCGAGGTTGTGGTTGTAGTAGTCCAGGCCGGCGTCCTTCAACGCGCGCGCCTGCTCGCCACTGAGCATGCCCAGCGTGGCGCAGGTTTCCAGGCCCAGTGCCTTCACTCCGGCGATCATCGCCGCCACCTTCGGAATGTCACGGTCCTTCGGCGAACGCCACGCCGCACCCATGCAGAAACGCGAGGCCCCGGCAGCTTTTGCCTGGCGTGCCTTGGCCAGCACCGCGTCGGTGTCCATCAGCTTCTGCGCGTTGACCCCGGTGCTGTAGCGCTGCGCCTGCGGGCAGTACGCGCAGTCTTCCGGGCAGCCACCGGTCTTCACCGACAGCAGCGTGGAGACCTGCACCTGGGCCGGGTCGAAGTGCTCGCGGTGGACCGCGGCGGCGCGGAACAGCAGTTCCGGGAAAGGCAGGTCGAACAGCGCCTGCAGTTCGTCGTGGTGCCAGTCGTGGCGGATGGCGGTTGCCATGGCGGGACCTTGGAAGGGCTGGAGCGAGGGCGCAGTCTGGGTGGGTCGTAGTGCACTGTCAACTGTTTTAATTTCATATAAGTTTACAGTGCGAGCGAGGGTTAGACTGGGCGCTCACGCAAAGGATTGCCATGAACAACCCATTGATTGCGGTACTGAAGGCCGTGGCGGCGAACGCGCTGCAGGCGACGGCGATTGCCACAGCCCTGATGCTGACCACCGTTCCCGTCGTTACCATTGCGGCGACGCAGTGCGTGCTGCCGGTCGCCGACGGCGGTGACATCGCTCCCTCGCCGCCCTCGGTGACGGGAACGATCGTGAAGGTCCGCGATCGCCAGCTGACGGTCCAGACCCGCGCAGGCGCGGTTCACCGCACCATCGTCAACGACGGCACCGGCTTGTGGACCGTCTATGGCGGCGGCATCGATGAAACCGATCTGAAGGTGGGGCAGCACGCATTGATCTGGTTGCAGGATTGCGGGCACGCGGGAAAGACACCGCAGGTCGCAGCTGTCGTGCAGATCTGCTCGCTTGCCGCCGAAGCATGTGCAGAGCGATAAGGCGTCTTGAGGAGATGAGCATGTCCAGAAGTCGCACATCGCTGGTCGTCCTGCTGGCCATGGCCGGCGCAGGACTGGCCCTTTGCTCAGTGACGCAGGTGCAGGCGATGCAGGCAAGCGCCCCGGATGCCACGGATGCTGCAAGTTCCATTGGTCCGACTGCCGCACAGGTCGCAGAAAACGCGCGAATCCGCGAGGCGATCTTCAATGGTGAAGGCGGCAATCCCAGGTTCGCTGACTACCCCGTAACAAAGATCCATAGCGGGCCGGCCGCATCGCTGGACCTCAGCGATCCGCGCGCCCGCATGTTCAGGACACGCCTGTCAGCAGCCCTGAAGGACGGAGAGGTCGGCTTTGCCGGCGAGTACACGCTGGTGGGATGGGGATGCGGAACCAGTTGTGTTTCGATGACCTTCGTCAGCAAGCGCACCGGCAAGCTGGCCACCCCATCGCTGGGCGGAGAGCTTGGCCCGATGGTGGTCAAGGTCGATCCGCACAGCGCGCTGGTAGTGGCCGAGGGCGGGGAGTTCGACGACAACTATGCTAGGACCGGCAACTTCGCCTTCTTCTACGTGCTGGAAGGACGCGCGCTCAAGTTGATCCGCAAGGTGCCGCTGCCGGTGGCCCTGGGCGAGGAGTGAGCGGCTGGATGGAGTTGCAGGCCACGGCCGTCGCTACGATGCGATAGAGCTGCCTGCACCGCCCGACCTGGAAATGTACGCGTTGGTGCCACGGCGATCGTCCGCTCCGTGCGCCGAGCACCCACGGGTCAGCTCTGCTTGAAGACGGTTCTCTGCCCGATCGCGCTGGACTTTCGAACGTCGGACCGGCCCAGCCCGGGAATCAGGAAATCGGCAGGGCTGCGGCCATGCTTGGTCTTCTCGGCAAGCCAGCGCGGCATCCGGCCGCGGCCCGACCACGTATTGCGCTTGTTGTCCGGGTCGCGGTACTTGGCCGCTACCTTGCCTGCCTTGCGCCGTGTGGCAGGTTTGCGGACCGGTGCAGCGGCCTCGGCGGGCGCGCCCCCGATCAGCTCTTCAATCGTGTAGCCGCACTGCGCGGCGAAGGCGATCAGCTTGCGACGGACAACGGCCACGGGGCGGCGGCTGGCAACCAGCGCCCTCCGCTGCTCGGCAGCAGTCACAAGGGCGTTCAGTTCGCGCAGGCTCAGGTGTTCGACGTCGATTGTCATGCCGCGAAGGGTCCGGACATCCCGGCAGCCTGTCAAGCAGCCGGCTGTCAAGCAGCCGGTGCCAGGATGCATCAAGCTGGACCGGCTCCCCGGGCCCTGTGATCGATCGCTTGACGCACCAACGCGCGCGCCATGAAGATCTACCCCTTCACTCCAGCCGTCAGGGATCGTCCATGTCTGGCTTCATCGGTGATCTGTTGGAAGGGATAGCCAGCTTCGTCTCCGATATATGGCTGCTGCGTCGGCAGCGCGCCGGCAGGAACCGGCCGAAGAACGCCGTGGGAAAGGATGCAGCGGACGTCGCGCTGTTCGACATCCGGGTAATCGGATTGTCGATTCTCACACTCGCCGTCACCGCGCTCATGTTCTTCGTACTCGGCCTGCCACTCTGGACAAGCCTGCTTCCGGTGGCCGCAGGGGCCCTCTACGTAGGCTACCGATGGATCGCTCTCGCGCGTGCGTGAGTCCGCTCCCTGCGGGATCCCATCAAGGGCGCCATTCGACCGAGCGTAGTCTTGCGGGAGCACAGAACAAGGACTGTTGACAAAGGACCTACGGCGATCGAATCTGCGCCGCTATGCGCTGGACAAGCGCTTCAACGGCGAGCCATATGCAACAGGGAATGATGCAGGGGATGTGGGGGCGACGTGCACTGATCGGCTCGCTGCTGGCGGGATCGATGCTTGCAGGAATGGCGCAGGCGCAGACCTTTGACCCTCGCGCCCACAAAGGGCCGCAGCACGGGGTGCCAAACGAAGTGATGGTGCTCGGCAGCGCGCATCTGGCGGTACTGCCGAAGACCTTCGATCCCTCATCGCTGGGCACCCTGATCGACCGGCTCGCAGCGTGGCAGCCGAAGGCCATCGCGATCGAGGCGGTGTCGGGCCAGCAGTGCGACCTGCTGCGTCGATACCCTTCCCGCTACCGATATACGGTGAAGGACTACTGCCCCGAKGTTTCGGCGGCGGAGAAGGCAACCGGACTTGATGTGCCGGCGGCGAACGCGGCGGCAGAGACGATGCTGGCGACCTGGCCCGTACAACCCACGGCCGCGCAACGGCGCAGGCTTGCCGCTACCTTCCTGGCCGCCGGCGAACGCGATTCGGCATTGGTGCAATGGCTGCGCCTCCCCGAAGCGGATCGGCAGGCAGGCGACGGCCTGGACCAGGACCTGGTTGCGGCGCTGGAAGCGCTGCGCGTCAACCGCAATGAAAACACGCTCATCGCCGCAGCCCTCGCTGTCCGTCTTGGCCACGAGCGGTTGTGGCCGATGGATGACCACAGCTCCGATCAGTATGGTCCCGATCCCAAGGCCTATGCAGCTGCGGTCAGGAAGGCCTGGGACAACCCGGCGTCCAAACAGCGGAGGACAATGTTCGGCGACTTGGAAGCGCAGGTTGATGCGCCGGAGAAGGCACTGGCACTGTATCGCCGCTACAACGCACCGGATGTGGCATCGGTCGCCTTCGAAAGCGACTACGGTGCCGCGTTGGAGGAGCCGTCTCCGCAGGGCTACGGTCGCCTTTACGTCACCTCGTGGGAGACGCGCAACCTGCGCATGGCGGCGAACATCCGCGACCTGATGGGACCGACCCCGGGAATGCGTACGCTGGTGATTGTCGGCGCCTCACACAAGGCGTATCTGGATGCGTATCTCGAGCAGATGCACGACGTGCGGATTGTCGATGTTCAGCCGTTCCTGAAATAGCCCGCCAAGGACCGGCGGCTGCATGAGGCGAGCTGTTCCCGATCAGCGCCCGATTCCTCGAAATGAAGGATCACAACATGAAACGCAACGTCATTACCGGCACCAGACTGTACGTCGCGGTCGCCGGGATGGTGCTGTTGGCTGGGTGCACCGAGCCAACACTGTCCGAGCCGAATGTGCAGGCATCAACGGGCCAGGGAGCCCACGCACCTGGCGCTGCAGACGCGAAGCCGGCGGGCCCCATCCAGGTAGCGCCCGTGATCGTGCATTCCGATGCGGCCACACAGCCCTTCCCGTTCGACGCTCCGGTGACGGTGGATACGCCGCCGAGCACTTGCCGGATCGACGGCCTGGTGCTCCCGGCCGATGCGAAGGTCTACGCGGCGGGGGCCTACGGCGGTAAGAAAGCCGATTTCCAGATCGACCAGAGCGGCCACCAGGCCACGACCATCCAGGTGGCCGTGCACGAACCCAATGCGCCTGTGGTGCTGTTGCTGGGCGCTTACGAACCCACCGTGTGGAGTGTCGGTTGGACGCGCGGTACGCAGATTGCGGCGGTGCTGGTGACCGGCTACCACCGGCAGCGGCTGACCGGCCTGCCTGCTGGCCTGCCGGTGCTGATCAGCTCCTACGAGGATCGTGGCCCCTGCAGTTATGCCTATGTGGGAGGAGAGGGCTCGAACAAGCTCAACCCGTTGGCCCGCGAGGTGTTCGGTCGCCCGGTTGACGTGGCCTACGCGGCACGCGACGGCCG